>CALATR010000205.1 GCA_937891875.1 uncultured Pseudomonadota bacterium
GGCTTGCTTCTCCGTGCGCACGCTGCTGCGAACGGCCGGCCGCTGAGCTGGACGCAAGCAGGCCGTTCTGGACACCGAGTTCACCTGCGACTGGGGTGAGCGGGCCAGCTTCATCGCCACCCAGCGTGTCGTGATGTGCGAGTACTGGGAAGGCTGTCCCGGAGACGAGATCCCGTTCGAGAGCCGTGCGGAGTGCGAGTCGTACCTCCAGACCATCTGGTCCGACTTCAGCTGGGACGAGTGTGAGGCGGCGCGCTGCTATCAGTGGCTGCAGTCCACACCGACCTGTGAGGATCCCAAGGGACCCGTAGACCCCTCTTGTGATGCCATGGTGCAGAACGGAAGCTGATCCCCGGAGCCGATCATGATCCTCCTCTTGCTGCCGAACATAGCGCTCGCGGCGTGCCCCGAGCTGATCACGGTTCCGGCCGACGGTGAGCAGGACGTGCCCCCGGCCCTGTCGATGATGTGGGTCGGACCGCCAATGGCGCTGGCCCCCAATGAGCTGGGCGGCCCCTGTGAACCGCGGAGCTTGACCCTGGTCGAGCAGGAGACGGGCGCGGTGTTGTCCGAGGAGCAGGCCGGGATCGGCCGATCTGGCGACCGCTTCCCGCTCCCGCCCCTGCAGCCCGACACGAGCTACGTCGTCTCCCTGAAGCGACCAGGAACCGAGGTGGTCACGGTCACCTTCCAGACGGGCCAGCCCCGCCCCTCGGCGGCCGTGCCGGTCCCCGAGCTGGTCAGCAGCCGCGCCTGGACCGCCGACAAGGAGCTGGCGGTCTGTGCGGAAGTGGTGACGACGATCGCGGCCTCCGACCGCTGGACCATCGTCTACGCCAGCGTCGGAAGTCCCGTGCCGTGGGAGCGATCGACCGGTGACGAGCAGACCATCCGCCTGTCGACGGCGGACACCTACTACCCCCTGTGGGGCGACTCGGGAGGGACTCGAGGAGACACCGCGCCCACCAACATCCTGGCGGTCAGCCTGGTGACCGGGGAGCAGCAGATCACCGAGACGGCCCCCCAGATCGAGCAGGTGAGTGACCTGGCGCTGTGTCCGCCGCCACCGCCCGAGCCGCCGGTGCTGGACTGGCAGCAGCAGCAGTGCAGCTCCGCCGCCGGAGCGCCAAGCTCGATCCTTGCGTTCATGGGGGCCCTGCTGATGGCGCTGCGTCGTCGACGCGAGTGATCCGTAGACCATCCGACTTCGAAGCGCGGGCGGAGCCTGAGGGAAGTGGCGGGCCTGCCTCGCAGATCGGGTGTCCGACACGCTACAAGGGGGGCCCGACCCAGGAGCCCCCGTGAGCGTCTACCGCATGCCCCCCGGAAGCGGCTGGATCGAGGTCGTCACCGGCTGCATGTTCTCCGGCAAGACCGAGGAGCTGATCCGCCGCCTGGTGCGCGCGCAGATCGCCAAGCAGGACGTGCTGGTCTTCAAGCCAGCGGTGGACATCCGCTACGCCCGCGAGGACGTCGTCACCCACTCGGGGCGGCGCCTGCCCTGCCAGCCGGTGGCTCATGCGTCCGACATGCTGCGCCTGGTCGGCGAGGCCCAGGTGGTGGGCGTGGACGAGGCCCAGTTCTTCGACCACGACCTGGTCGACGTCTGCAACCGCTTCGCCGACGAGGGCCGCCGGGTCATCGTCGCCGGCCTGGATCAGGACTTCGCCGGAAAGCCCTTCGAGCCCATGCCCCAGCTCCTCGCGGTCGCCGAATACATCACGAAGAACCTGGCGGTCTGCATGGTGTGCGGCGCCCCCGCGGACCGCTCCCAGCGGCTCATCGCCCGGGAGGATCAGGTGGTGCTGGGCAGCCAGGAGACCTACGAGGCGCGCTGCCGCATGCACTGGCGACCCGACGCCTTCGACGCCGAGCAGGAGGACCTGCCGCTTGGCTGAGCCGGCCGAGCCCACCCTCGGCCGCGTCCTCGTCGGTCTCATCCCGATGATGCTCGCGCTGGTGTCGCTGAACGCCGCCATGCTCATCGTCGCCCCCCTGTGGGGCGGCATCGCCAGGGAGCTCGGCTACAGCGAGGTGCTGGCCGGTGTCATCACCTCGGCAACCCCGGCGCTGTGGATGCTGACCGCGCCCATCGCGGGCAGCGTGTCGGACCGGATCGGGCGAAGGACGCCGCTGATCCTCGGGGTCCTCTGTGCGTGCGCGAGTCAGGCGGTCTTCTCGCTGGCGCTCGGCGCCGGGCTGGCGGGAGTCGCCTCCGATGCGGTCGTCATCGCCGGGCTCGTCGGCGGCCGCGCCCTGCTGGGGGTGGCCGGCGGCCTGGTCACGGTGGTCGGCTTTGCGCTGGCCGCCGACCGCTCCACCCCAGCCCAGCGCACCGCGGTGACTGCGACCCTGGGTGGACTGGTCGGGCTCGGATCCCTCGGCGGTCCCGCGCTGGCCGCCGCCGCCTCGGCGCTGGGGGCGGACGTCGTGCTGTGGGTGATGGCCGCCCTGCCCTGGGTCGCCGTGCCCGCCCTGCCCTTCCTCGGTCCCGCCGGCGTCCGGGCCACCAGCGATCCCGGCCGCCTGCCCCTGCTCGATCCCCGGGTGCTCGCCATCTCCGGCGTGGTGGTCGCCGGCAACCTCGCCCTGGGCACGGCCGATCTGCTCCTCGGCTTCCTGATGGCCGATCTGTCTGGCGGATCGCTCGAGGTGTCCGGTCCCCTCGCCGGCGGCGCCCTGCTCACCGCCGGCCTCGGCGCGATCGTCGCCCAGCTGGTCCTGTCCCAGGTCCGAGTGGGCCCCCGCCTGCCGCTGATCCTGGGCCCCCTGCTCGCCGCGAGCGCGTTCGGGATCGTCGCGATCATCCGCTCGATCCCGGTGATCTTCGCATGCTGCGCCCTGGCCGGGATCGGCATCGGCCTGGCCATGGCCGGCTGGTTCAGCGGCATGTCGCTCTCCGTCGAGGATCACGAGCAGGGCCGGGTCGCCGGGCGGGTGCAGGCCCTGACCAGCCTGTCCTACGTGGTCTCGCCGGTGCTGGCCGCGCTCGCCTACGCCGCCTGGCCCGCCCTGCCGTGGATCCTGCTCGTCCCCACCTTGCTGGGCGCTGCCGTGCTCGCAGCCACGAGCGGGGCCGTGCGCCGGGCCGACGCGCGCGCCCTCGCCCCGGCCGGTGACGCCGACCTGGGCTAGCCTGACCCGTCTCGGAGGTCCGTGTGCGCTCCTCGCTGATCCTGCCGCTCCTCGCGCTCGCCTGCACCGGGGACCCCACCGACGACACGGACGTCGCGCGGATCGTCGGCACGACCTCCCGCGCCATCTCGGTCGGGGCAGCGCACAGCTGCGTCATCGTCAGCGGCCGCATCTTCTGCTGGGGGGCCAACGACACCGGCCAGCTGGGCGACGGCACGACCACCACCCGCTTGTCCCCGGTGGAGGTGCTCGGCGCGGGTGCTGGAGGCTCCGAGTCCGACTGGGACGCCGTCAGCGCGGGACACGACCACACCTGCGGCCTGCGCGCCGGACGGATCTGGTGCTGGGGGGCCAACGACGGCGGCCAGCTGGGTGACGCGACCGAAGTCAGCCACCCCCAGCCGGTGCAGGTCCTGGGCGACGATGGAGGCGACGCCTGGGACGACTGGGACGCGGTCGTGGCTGGGGATCGCTTCAGCTGCGGCAGGCGAGACGGACGGCTGTACTGCTGGGGGCTGAACCAGCTTGGCGGCCTGGGCGCTGGTGGCGGGGACGCCCGGGTCGGCGCGAGCCAGATCCCCCTCGCCGTGGTCGACGACAGCAACGGCGATCCCTGGACGGACTGGACGACCGTCTCCGTGGCCGGCTCGGCGACGTGCGGCCTGCGCCAGGGCGAGGCGTGGTGCTGGGGTGCCGACGCGGCCGGCCAGGCAGGCCATGGCGAAGCCTACGAGTTTGGCAGGTTCTTCCCGGTTCGTGTCGCGAGCGGCGAGGACGGCAAGGCGTGGTGGTCGGACTGGCTGGCCGTGCACCCGGGCGGCGAGCACACCTGCGGACTGCGCGGCGGCCAGGTCTGGTGCTGGGGCGACAACACCGCCGCCAACCTCGGCCAGGGCGAGCGCACCGTCCGCGAGCTGGTGCCGCTGCAGGTCAAGACCGACGGCGGCGAGGCGGGCTGGGACGACTGGGACGCGATCGCCATCGGCGCGTTCAGCTGCGGACTGCGCGACGGTTCCGCGTACTGCTGGGGGATCCGTGCGCCGGGCCAGCCCGAGCTGCCGACCGCGGTCCCGGGTGCGGACGGCGGCTCGCCCTTCCCGGACTGGGACGTGCTCGCCGCACCGAGTCAGCACACCTGCGGCGTGCGCGCCAACGAGGTCTGGTGCTTCGGCAAGAACGACGTCGGTCAGCTTGGTGACGGCACCATCGCCGATCGGGACACCCCGGTCAGGGTGCCGCTCCCCGAGTGAGCGCGCGCTGCGTGTCGGCGCGATCACAGATCGTGCAATACCCCCCCTCCGCCCCCCGTAGGTGCAGGTGACGGGCGCAGGGTGCGCCCACCGCCCTTCGGGAGGATCCGATCCTGGCGCTACGATTGCACGACGGCCACGACGACGAACCGGCTCGCATCGCTCGCGCCCGTGAGGGTGACGAAGCCTGCCGTGCCTGGTTGGTCCGCCGCTGGACGCCACCGGTCTACCGGTTTTCCCTGCGCATGCTCCGCAACGAGGAGGATGCCCGGGACGCCGCGCAGGACACGCTGGTCAAGGTGCTCCGCAACCTCGACAAGTACGACCCTGCCCGGAGCTTCAAGACCTGGGTGTTCGGCATCGCCCGCAACACCTGCATCGACGAGCACCGTCGCCGTCGCCGCCGCGCGTGGGACGAGCCCGGCGAGATCGTCGACACCGCGCCGACCGCCCTGCAGGAGGTCGCCCGCCTGCAGCGCGCGGAGCAACTTCACGAAGCCCTGGACCGGATCCCGCCGATGTACCGGGAAGTGCTGGTGCTCTACCACTTCGAGCACCTCAAGTACGTCGAGATCGCCGAGGCGCTGGAGCTGCCCATGGGCACCGTCATGAACCGCATCTTCCGTGCGCGCCAGAAGCTGCGCGACGCCTACGAGACCGAGGGAGGCTCCCGATGAGCGCCCACGTACCCGAGGAGCTGCTGCAGGCCTTCGTGGCCGGTGACGTCGACGAGACGGTCGCCATCCACGTCGCCGAGCA
>CALATR010000206.1 GCA_937891875.1 uncultured Pseudomonadota bacterium
CCTCCTCGACCCGTGCTTCAGTTCGAGATTCCAGAGCTTGCAGGGTGCGAAGTCTGGCTTCAGCCAGCGCCAGCCGATCCTGGGCCAGCCTCAGCTCCCACCAGGCCGATGCCGCCGATGTCAGCGTGTCCTGGCGCACGCCCAGCAGGTCCAGGCTCGCCTGGTCGCGCCGCTCGACGGCCTGGCGGACTGCCACCGCGCCCGGCGCGCTCCTCCACGGGGCCAGGACGTCCTGCTTGACCTGCACGCCCACCGTCGACGTCCAGTAGGACTGCTTCTGCTCGCCGCCCAAGAGCTGGGAGACCGACGTGGAGTCGTTGTAGTCGAGGTCGGCGTAGAGCTCCCAGGTCGTGCCGACGGTGCTCGTGCCGGCAAGGGTCAGCCCCTGGTCCAGCGTGCTGGTGTGGGTGTCCAGCGGGGTCCCGGCCAGGAAGCCGGTCGATTGTTGGGATTGTGCGTTCGCATCTGCCGAGAGCGTCGGGTCCGTGACCGCGCGGGCCTCCCGGATCCCTGCGTCGGCGTGGTCGACCGCGAGGGCAGAGCGACGGACCGCGGGGGCCTGCTGGCTGGCCAGCGCCAGCGCCTCCGGCAGCGTGATGGGCGTCTGGGCGTGGGCGGTCCCCGCGAACAGGAGCGACAGGAACACGAGGATTGAACGGGACTGCATCTCGACCTCCGCCCAGAACCTCGCCCCCGGATGTTGAGGGATCGTGGAGGGATCGAACTCCTCCGCCTCCACACTTCCTCAACGGTCTGGACCTACTCCAGGGCTGTCCCACCCTGGAGGATCCGATGGGCCAGACCGCAGCCGTTGCCAAGACACTCCCCGATGACACCACGCCCGATCCCGACGTGCTGGACGCACTCGACCCGCCAGGTCGCCACCGAACCCTCCTGGTCCTGGGCGTCCTCGGACTCGCGGCCCTGCTGGGCGGAAGCACGGCCGCCTGGGCCCTGCTCGGAAGTGCAGGTGCTACCTATGAGACCGTGGCTGCCGTGGATGGCGTCCTCGTCCAGGGCGTGACCGCCATCGGACGGCTCGAGCCGCTGGACACGGTGGAGGTGGGATCGGATCTGTCCGGTCGACTGCTGGTGGTGTCCGTGGACGCCAATGACCGGGTGGAGGTCGGACAAGAGCTGGCGCGGCTGGACCCCGAGTCCTTCGAGAACGCGGTGGCCAAGGCCCGGGCCCAGGTGTCCTCGGCGCGGGCCGCGCTGACCCAGGCGCGCGTGGATCTGGCCAGCGCCCGGCGCGACGCCGATCGGGCGACCCGACTGCTCGCGAAGGGTGCGGCTACCCGCGCGGAGGCCGATGATGCGGCGTTTGCCCTGCAGAACCGTGAGGCGGCTGTCGCCTCGGCCGTCGCGGGTCTGGAGCAGGCGCAAGCGAGCTTGGAGACCGCCGAGGACGATCTCGCCGACACCGTCGTGGTCTCGCCCATCGCGGGCGTTGTCACCCAGCGCTACGTCGATCCCGGCCAGACCGTCGTGTCCGCGATGCAGGCCACGCCGCTGTTCGAGATCGCGTCCGAGCTGACGACCATGAAGGCCGAGGTGGGCGTGGACGAGGCGGACATCGGTGGTGTACGAGAGGGGCAGCCGGCGACCTTCACCGTGTCCGCCTGGCCCGATCGGCGCTTCGAAGCCCGTGTTCGGAGCGTGGCCATCGCCCCCGAACCCGAGGGTACCGTGGTGACCTACGACGCCGAGCTTCGGCTGGACAACGCCGAGCTGGTGCTCCGCCCGGGCATGACCGCGACCGCGGAGATCGAGGTCGGGCGCATCGACTCCGGGGTGCTCGTGCCCATCGAGGCATTGTCCTACCTGCCGGCCGATGCAGACGCTCCCGCGGGTCAGCACGTCTTCGTGCTGTCGGCGGGGCGTCCCCTCGCGCGCTCGGTGAAGGTCCTGGGCGAGGACGGCGAGCGGGTGTCCGTCACCGGCGAGCTGTCCGCGGGAGACCTCGTGATCGTCGACGACGGAGGTGCGCGATGAGCCTCTTGCAGCTCCGTTCGGTGACCCGCGTCTACGGCATGGGCGACGCCCGCGTGCGCGCCCTGGCCGGCGTCGATCTCGACGTCGAGCGCGGTGAGTTCGTCGCGCTGATGGGCCCGTCGGGCTCCGGCAAGTCCACAACCATGAACGTGCTCGGCTGCCTGGATCTGCCGACCTCCGGGTCGTACCGATTCCGCGGCGTCGAGACGACGACCCTGTCCAAGGCCCGCCGTGCGCTGCTCCGCCGCGAGTACCTCGGCTTCGTCTTCCAGGGCTTCAACCTGCTCGCTCGAAGCACGGCGCTCGAGAACGTCGAGCTCCCGCTGATCTACCGGAGCGTGTCAGCCCGCGAGCGCCGAGCCCGCGCCCTGGCGGCCCTGGAGTCGGTCGGACTCGCCGATCGCGCCCACCACCGCCCCAATGAGCTCTCCGGCGGTCAGCAGCAGCG
>CALATR010000207.1 GCA_937891875.1 uncultured Pseudomonadota bacterium
AGCACATCGACGAGGGTGAGCCCTGCATCGTGCTGGTCCTCGCCGACAACCCGCTCGTCGCCAAGACCCTGCGCGGGCGCCTGTCGCGGCTGTTCCACACGTTGTAGGCGACCGGGGTCAGGACGAGAGATGTGACATCTCGGTCGTCGATGGGGCTGACAGCGACGCGATCGACGTCCGGCGAGGCCCTCGGCCGGACCCCCGGATCCCGGACCCCGGACCCCGGACCCCGGACCCCGGACCCCGGACCCCGGACCGACCCCTCTCGTCCTGACCCCGCCGCACTGGGCTGTGGTCACCGACCCCCACCCCAACACCATCATCGACGACCCGGATGCAACCTCTCACGTCCTGACCCCCGGATCTTTGCCCCCCGAGTGATCCACCCCCATCCCGCTCCCGTACCCCCCGCCGACCGCGTGCTGCGGTCCGAAGAACGAGGAGCACCCCATGAGATGGCTTGCACTGGCCCTTCTGCTCGGCACCCCCGCGCTCGCCGCGGACCACGCCGAGGCCCCCGGCGCCGCCGCGGATCCGGCCGCCGACATCGCCGACTTCTATGCCTGGTCCCAGTCCGATCGCTTCGTCGCGATCGTGACCTTCGCCCCACTCACCGCGGCCGGCGGCGACGCCACCTGGGACGCCGACGTGCTCTACACCGTGCACGTCGACCGCGACGCCGACAACGTGCCCGACGTCTCCATGCACTTCCGCTTCGGCCAGGACGGCAACGGGAACTGGGGCGTGCAGGCGACCGACCTGCCCGGCAGTGTCGCCACCGTCGAGGGCGCGGTCGAGACCCCGCTCGAGGACGGCGGCGTGAAGCTGTGGGCCGGCCTCGCCGACGACCCCTTCTTCTTCGACATCGCCGGCTTCCAGGAGACGCTGGCGACCGGCACCGTCTCCTTCGACAGCAGCCGCGACAGCCTCGCCGGCACCAACGTCACCGCCATCGTCATCGAGCTGCCCGTCGCCGACGTGCTCGGCTCGGGAACGACCCTGTCCACCTGGTCCACCACCGCCCGCAAGTAGGAGCCCCCATGCGACGCATCTTCCCCTGCCTCGTGCTCGGCGCGGCCCTGCTCGTGACCGGCTGCGACGACGACCCCACCGACCCCACCGACTCCACCGACGTGACCGACAGCACGGACAGCACGGACAACACCGACGACACCGACGTGGACGACGGCTTCGTGTTCGCGACCGACGCCCCGTCCGCCTACACCCGGGTCGACCGCGCCGGCATGCCCGCGATCAACACCGCCGTGATCACCAGCAAGGACGCCTACAACCAGGCCGATCCCGCCGACGACGCCAACGGCGACTTCGTCGACGAGATCGTCGCCAGCGTCACCGCCCTGCACGGCGCGCTGGACGACGACCTCGCCGGCCTCGGGCTGACCCCGTGCGCGGTGTCGGACTGCGTCAGCCAGGCCGCCCCGCTGGTCGTGCCCGACACCCTGAAGATCGACCCCGCGGGTCAGGCCGGCTTCCCCAACGGTCGCCTGCCCGCCGACCCGGTCATCGACGTGACCCTCGCGGTGGTGCTGCTCGACCTGTCCGTGCACGGTGCCGACCTGCTCGCCACCGTGCCGCTCAACCCGCCCGCCAACGACCTCGCCTTCCCGAGCGCGTTCCCCTACCTCGCCGACCCCCACTGATCGGAGCGGCGCCCCGCACCGCGCGGGGCGCCCCCTGGAGGCCCCATGTTCCGCCTGCTCTGGCCGATCGTCCTGCTGGTCGCGTGCGCCGCGCCGACCGCCGACCTCACCCTCGCCCCCGACGTCGACGGCTTCTCCGCCGCCCTTCACCGCGTCGACCACGACCTCGCCGCTACCGCCGCCCTCGACGCGACCGACTGGACCGTGCAGGGGCGCCTCGCCGGCCTGCACCTGCAGCGCGCCCGCCTCGCCGGGGGCTACGCCGACTACGACCACGCCCTGCTCGCCCTCGACCGCGCCTACGCCCAGGCCGCACCGGGCGCTGGACCCCACCAGACCCACGCCCGGGTGCTCGCCAGCCTCCACCGCCTCCCCGAGGCCATCGACGCCGTCGACCGCGCCCGCGATCGCATCCTCATCGACGACGTCACCACCGCCGAGCTCGACCTGCTCCGCGCCGAGCTCGCCTGGCAGCAGGGCGACTACCCCACCGCCCTGGATGCCTCCGCCGAACTGGAGCTTCGCCGACCCACCTGGCGCACCGCGAGCACCGGCGCCCACCATGCCTGGCACACCCTGCAGGACGCCGAGGCCGAGCGCGCCTGGGACCTCGCCGAGCAGCGCCTGGTCGGCGAGCAGCGCGTCGCCCGGGCCTGGCTGCATCTCCAGCGCGGCCTGCTCGACCTGGACCGCGGTCGCCCCGACGAGGCGCTCCACCACCACCTCGACGCCGACGCCGCCCTCCCCGGCTGGTGGCTGGTGCACGAGCACGTCGCCGAGGCGCTCGTACTGACCGGCCACCCCGACCAGGCCGAGCCCATCTACCGCGACGTCGTCGAGCGCACCGACGCCCCCGAGTTCATGGACGCGCTCGCCGGCCTGGCGCTCGACCGCGGCGATCGACACGCCGCCGACGCCTGGATCGCCCGCGCCGAGGCCCGCTACGAGGACCAGCTCGCCGCCCATCCCGAGGCCGCCGCCGGTCACGCCCTGGGTCACTACCTCGACTTCGGTCCCGCCGATCGCGCCGTCGAGCTCGCCCGGGCCAACCTCGCCGCCCGCCCCAACGCCGAGGCCCACACCTGGCTCGCCCTCGCCCTGCTGCACGCCGACCGTCCCGACGAGGCCCGCGAGCACGTCACCGCCGCCCTCGCGACTCCGTGGCGCAGCGGCGATCTGCTGGCCCTCGCCGCCGAGCTCGACGTCGGCGAGTGACCCGCGTCAGCCCGGCGACCGACCCGCGTCAGCCCCGAGCGTCCCTGATCCCCTGCTCGATGAACTCCACCTCGAGGTCGGCGAGCAGGTCCTTGCAGCGGATCACCAGCCGCCGCCGGTTCGGATCGGGCCGGGAGGCCGCGAGCTCCTCCAGCGCCTCCAGGGTCTCCTCGTCGAAGGGCAGCCGCCTGCGCTGGCCCGGCGACAGGTCGACGATCTCGAGCACCAACGCTTCGATCCGGTTTCGACGCCGCTTCTCGGCGCTCTTGTTCGGGCGCTCCGGCGGCACGATCGCCTCGCCCTCGGCGTCGTCCGCCACCCACTCGAAGCCGCGCTTGCGCTTGCGTCCCATCGGGCCTCCTGCCGGGCGCTCATAGCGCGGTCCCGAAATCCATGTTTGCGAACGCCATCTACAAATCCAAGTCAGGTTCATCGTCGACGCCCATCACGTCGTGATCGATCTCTGGCACGGGTCGTGCACTTCTCCCAGGCGAACACCCTGGAGGCCACCATGACCCGCCTGTACATCCTCATCGCCCTCTCGCTCCCTCTCGCCGCCGCCCCGGTCCTCGCCTGCGACATGGAGCTGGCGGACGACTCGGTGAGCCTCGCCGATCTGCTCGACGAGGTGGACCGGGCCGGTGACGCCGCCAACGCCGCGTCCGTCGCCGGTGAGCAGGCCTCGAAGGTGGAGCCGTCCACGGACAGCGAGGCCGAGTCGCCGGTCGATGATCCCCCGCCCGTGGAGGAGGCCACCACCTCCGTGCACGACCTCCTCCGCGAGCTCGAGTCCCGCGCCCTGGCCGCCCGCCCCTCCCCCGAGGACGCCGTGGTCACCGACGCCGCCGTGTTTGCCGTCGAGGGCACCTTCGAGGAGGTCGTCGTCGACATGGCGCAGGAGCCCGACTCCAACGGTTGATTCCCACCGACGGCGACCGAGATCGTACTGCGAAAGCGAAGCTTGCGCGGTACGAACTCGCAACGGCGGAGCGTGGGAATCTGCACGGGGGTCCGGGGGTGAATCCCCCGGGAAGGCCGAGTTTCGAGGCCGGCAAACGGATTCCCTCCGACGCCGCCTCGTGCCGCTGCTAGGCTCCGGCCATGTCCACGATGACCGAGTCTTCCGTGCGCGCGCCCTTCGGCGTGCGCCCGCTGATCCCGCTGCTGCTCGCGCCGCTCGTCGCGCTGGGCCTCGCCGCCGCGTACACCTCGATGCGCTCCACCTTCTTCGAGCTGTGGATGGCGACCGGCCTCGACGACGTCGAGGTGGCCTTCTCCGCCGTGAGCAGCGGTACGACCTGGGGCATGTGGGGGGCGCTGCTGCTCGCGCTGGTCGTCGGCAGCCTCGCGGGCGGCTGGGCGACCACGCTGACCGGGACCTTCCTGCTCGCGATCGGCACCTTCCTGGTGGGACCGCTGGTCGAGGTCACCGTCGACTACGGCGAGACCCACCCCGTCGTCTGGGCGATCTTCCTGGCGTCCCTGGGGCGGACCACCGCGGGGATCGGTCTCTTCGTCATCGTGCTGGACGCCGCCCGTGGCCGCCGCGCCTGGCTGGCGCTCGCCTCCATCGCCATGACCTATGCGGCGTACAACCTGGGCGCGACCGCAGGCTATCTGGTGCAGTCCGGCATCGTCTCCAGCGGCGGCTTCAACTCCGCCGGCCTGGTGCGGATGGTCCTGCTCGCCGGCACGACGGTGGCGGTGGTCGACTTCCTGCTGGTGCTCGGTGGGGCGATCGCCTGGTGGATGCTCGGCAAGAGCCGGCCCGAGCCCGACCCCCGCCGTCGCACGGTCTACGCCGCGCCCCTGCTCCTCGGCTTGCTGCTCGCCGTCGTCGTCGGCATCGCCATGGGGGCCTGGTGGGTCGCGGCGGAGCATGTCGTCTACGGGCCCTTCTACCGCATGACCCAGACCACCGAGCTCGGTCAGATCAACCCGGTGCTGGTGTCGCTGGTCTGCGTCGGGCTCGCCGTCGCAGGCGTCGTCTTCCACCTCCTGGGCTCACCGACCGCCGCTCTGCCGCTCCTGCCGGTCGCCCTCGGGGGCGTGCTCCTCGTCGCCGGCATCGGTGTGGCCGCCCTCGGTGGGGAGACCGGGCTCCTGGGCGGGATCGCGATCACGTCGGTCGCCGAGGCCCTGGTCATTCCCGCCGCCTACCTCGCCTTCGGCCGCGGCCTGCACTGGCGCCTGCTCGTTCCGGTGTTCGTCGTGCACCGGCTGCTCGAGAGAGGCCTCGTCGACGGGGTCATCGCGCTCGAGCTGCCCGAGGGCGAAGACACCGTGCTCGCCGTGGCGCTGTCGGTCACCGTGACCATCAGCCTGTGCACCTTGGTCGCGGTCGTCCTCGGCATCATCGGGCGCAAGGTGTGGGCGCTGCCCGAAGAGCTCGCTCCAACGCCGGATCCTGGCGCGGCGTAGGGACCTACTGCCGAGGCACCAGCTCGTGCCCGATCTCGGGCGGCGGCTCGGGCTCGACCTCCGGGCCAAACCACTGCCCCGACAGCGTCACCAGCAGCGAGATCGCGGCGAGCACGAAGCACAGCACCAGGAAGCCGATCACGACCACCTTGCCGGAGATCCCCCCCGCAGCTGACTTCTCGGGCGTCTCGCTCACGGCGCACTCCCGTGCGTGTCCGCCTCGACCGGAGGCGCGCTCGCCAGCGCCGCCGCCTGGGGCAGGGACGCGGCGCAGCGGAAGCCGAAGTGGTGATAGGGCTGGTTCTTCGGGAAGTGATGGCGACGGTTGTACCCGGTCGCGCACACCGCACCCCAGTACCAGCTGCCGCCCTTGACCAGCTTGGTCTCGCTCTGGGCGCAGGTGTCCTCGCCTGCGCAGGGACCCCGCGGGTCGGTGCCCAGGCAGGCGTCACCGCAGTCGGCGTAGGGCTGGTACCAGTCGTCGACCCACTCCTCGGCGTTGCCGATCAGGTCGTTGAACCCGCCCTGGAGCGGCCGGCTGCCCACCGCCAGCGGGCGACCCTTCTCCGGGTGGGTGCCGGCCTTCGGCGTGCCGCAGCCGCGGCCGCTCTCGTCCATGATCACCGAGTTCTTGCAGTCGGCTGGGGCATTCCCCCACGGGTGGTGCGCACCGTCCGTGCCGCGGGCCGCCCGCTCGAACTCCGCCTCGGTCGGCAGGCGCTTGCCCTGGGCCTGGCAGTAGGTGCGTGCCTCGAACCAGGACAACCCGGTCATCGGCACGTCGTCGCGGCGGAAGTCGTGGTAGTTCGGCTTGCGCTCGGGGCAGGCGCCGTCCGCCACGCAGGCCTGGTACTCGCCGTAGGTGACCTCGGACTTGTCCAGGTAGTAGCTGGACACCCAGACGGTGGCCGCCGGGCTCGCGTTGTCCTTGGACCACTTCACCTCGTACTCGTCGCAGGCGTGCTTGCCGTCGATGCCGCGGATGAACGGGCCGCCCTCCACGCAGAGCATGCCGTCCACCGCGGCGTCAGGGCACGGCGGGATGGTCACCCCCTCCGGGCTTGTCGGCAGCGGCGGCGGGGGAGGGGGCTCCGGCTCCGGCGGCGGCGCGGGCGGCTCGGGCGCCGCCTCGGTCGACGCCGGCGCCTCCGGCTCGGGGTTGGTCGAGGTCCGGGGGCTGGGGCAGGCCACCAGGAAGATCAGGATCAGCGAGACGGGACGCATGCGCGGCGGCTATCGCACGACCTCGGACGGCGCCGCCCCGAGCGACCCTCACCAGGAGCCCCCGTGTCCCGATCCCTCGTCAGCGCCCTCGTCGTGTGGCCCCTCGCGCTGGGCGCCTGCGTCACCACCGCCCCCCAGGGACCCGGCCAGCCGCCCGCCGCCGACACCCCCACCGACGATCCCCTGGTCGAGGTGCACGCCCGGGACGCCGCCCGCCGCGCCGCCCAGGACAACAGCCTCGACGCGCTGGGCGTGCCCCCGCTCCCCGGTCCCGGCGCCGCCCGCCCCCTGTCCCACCTCGAGGGCTGCTGGCAGGCCCAGAGCCCCGAGGGCGACCGGTGGCTCGTCACCTACACCCGCCCCGTCGGCGGCGTCGTGCTCGGCACCACCCGTCACCTGCGCGGCAGCGAGCTGCTGATGGACGAGGTCGAGCGCTTCACCGTCGAGGCCGACGGCACGCTGATCGTCACCCCCATCGCCAACGGCATCCCCCGCGACAGCTTCGCCTGGGACGACGCGGCCAGCGGGCCCGACAACGCCGTGTTCCAGCGCCGCGGCGAGGGCTTTCCCCAGACGCTGCTCTACACCCGGGTCGGCGACGAGCTGCAGGTCGTGGCCCGCGACGACGCCCAGGCCCTGGGCATGAAGCTCCGTCCTGGGCCGTGCTTGTAGCAGGACGTCGGACGGCATCGGGGTTCAACCTCGCGGAGGGTGATCCGAGGGGCTCACCGAGGATCACCATGCCACGTCCAGAACCCACCGGTCGCGAGCTGTTCTTCCGCCCGTCTGAGCTGATCGTCAGCAAGACCGACACGCGGGGGCGCATCACCTACGCGAACAGCGTGTTCCAGCACCTCGCCGGCTATGCCGAGCACGAGCTGCTCGGGCGTCCGCACAGCATCATCCGCCACCCCGACATGCCCATGTGCGTGTTCCAGCTGCTGTGGGAGCGGATCGCCGCGGGTCACGAGGTGTTCGCCTACGTCGTCAACCTGGCCAGAAACGGTGATCACTACTGGGTGTTCGCCCACGTGACCCCCACCTACGACGCCGACCACCAGATCGTCGGCTACCACAGCAACCGCCGGGTGCCCGCTCGCGACGCCGTCGAGCAGATCTCCGGGATCTACCAGCTCCTCCGTGACGAGGAGCGCCGCCACAAGAACAAGCGCGAGGGCCTCGCCGCCTCCCGCGCCGTGCTGGACTCTCACCTCGAGAGTCAGGGGATGACCTACGATGCCTTCGTCTGGGACCTCACTCGCCGCTGCGCTGCCGCCTGAGGACGAGCTCGCCGTACTGCGGGAAGAGCTCGCCCTGCGCGATCGCTGGCTGACCGCCATCGCCGAGACCTGCCGCAAGGCGGTCCACGGAGATCTGGAGGGTCGTCTGCTCGAGCTGCCGGGCGGCGTGCCCGGTGAGGCGGCCACCGCGGTCAACGACGTGCTGGACGTCATCGACGCCTTCGTGCGCGAGTCCGGCGTGTCGCTGACCTGCGCGTCGGAAGGCAAGTACTACCGCCGGCTGCTGCCCGGTGGACTCGACGGTGCGTTCTTGCGCGCCGCCAACGCCATCAACCGCGCCACCGACTCCATGGAGGCGCGCTCCGCCGAGCTCGCCCGGGCCCGGGAGGAGCGCACCGAGCTGGCCGATTCCTTCGAGGGAAGCGTCTCTTCCGTCGTCGAGGCCGTGGCCTCCGCAGCGACCGAGCTGCGCGCCACCGCGGGCGCCCTGTCCGAGGGGGCCCAGGCCAGCGAGGCCCGGGCCGAGGAAGCCAGCACCCAGGCCTCCCAGGCTGCCCAGGGCGTGTCCTCTGCCGTCGAGGACACCGTCGCCCTGGCCGCGTCGAGCCGCACCATCGAGGAGGCCGTGGACACCGGCGAGCACACCGTCGACCGGGTGAGCGACTGCATCCAGGAGGGGCAGCAGTCGGTCGGCCGCCTGGTCGCGGCCTCGGACACCATCGGCGACGTGGTCGAGACCATCCGCGCGATCGCCCGCCAGACCAACCTGCTGGCCCTGAACGCCTCCATCGAGGCCGCCCGCGCTGGCGCCGCCGGTCGGGGCTTCGGCGTGGTCGCCACCGAGGTCAAGGAGCTCGCCCGCCAGACCGCCGACGCCACCGCCGACGTGCAGGCCCGGATCCGCGAGCTCCGCGGCGGCACCCGCGAGGTCGCCGACGCCTTCGAGACCGTCAAGAGCGGCATGGACCGCGTCCGCGGCGCCACCGGAGACATCTCCTCCCAGGCCCAGAGCGCCCGCGCCTCCGTCTCCTCCCTCGAAGACGCCCTCGCCGCGGTCAAGCACCTCACCGACACCATGAGCGAGCACGCCCGCCAGGTCGCCGAAGACGCCGCCCACACCTCGACCAGCGTGCACGACGTCGGCATGGCCTCGGACGAGCTCTCCCGCCGCGCCGAGCAGCTCCGCGCGGACGTCGCGCACTTCCTGGAGAAGGTGCGCGGGGAGGGGTGATCGCGTCGAGAGCGCGTCGCGTGGCTTCGAGCAGGGGAGTGGAGGCTCGGTCTCCAGTCTCCAGTCTCCAGTCCCCAGTCCCACGACAGCGGATCCACCCCGCACGACACGGTGCCCTGCCTGGTCCGAAGCCACCGCGTGCAACTACCCATGGGATTCCAGAGGTGCTTGGATTGCGGCCGACCCGTTGCCCGTCGACCGCTCCCTGGCCGGCCGAATCTGGAGACTGGAGACTG
>CALATR010000208.1 GCA_937891875.1 uncultured Pseudomonadota bacterium
CGCCGGCCTCCGCCTCCTCGGACCCGGGCCACAGCATGCGCGCCTGCTGGAACGCGCCGATCAGCTCCAGCAGCTCCTCCTCGGGCTCGACCTCGAAGTCGCGCACCACCGCGAGCCCGGCGATCCGCGCCTCGACCGCCGAGAGTCGCCGTCGGCTGTCCGCCACGATCCGGCGAGCTTCCCGGGTGTCGAGCCAGTGCTGCAGCTGATCCCGGAAGGCGACGACGCTCTGCAGGCGCTGCTCGGGATCGGCTCGGGTCGCCGCACGGGCCAGGGTGGACAGGGCCTCGGGGGCGTCCTCGGGCGGCCGGCGCAGCACGCCCTCGGCGGCGTCGCGCACGATGGCAGCCGCGTCGATGCCCCGGCGGGGGCGCTGTCCGGAGAGCAGCTCCACCAGGACGGCGCCGAGCAGGTAGACGTCGCTGTGCGGGCCGATCCGCGCGCCGTCGCCGTTGGCGAGCTCGGGCGGCATGTAGGTCGGGGTGCCGAAGGGCTTGTTGATCCAGCTCGTACGCGGCAGATCGGGCTGTTCGTCCCAGCGGGCGTCGCCGTCGCGCAGCACCGCGCAGCCCCAGTCCATGACCAGCACCTCGCCGAACGCGCCGACCATGACGTTGCCGGGCTTGAGGTCGAGGTGGAGCACGCCGCGATCGTGGGCGAAGGCGACCGCCTGGCAGACGGCGAGCAGGGTGCGCACCTCGGCGACCAGGTCGAAGCGCCCCTCGTCGGTGACGTCGTCGAGGTGGTCGCGCCAGCTCTGACCCTCGACCTCCTTCATGACCAGGGCCGGAGCGCCATCCTCGAGGGTGACCAGGTCGTGGACCGGCAGCACGTTCGGGTGGTCGAGCGCCGCGGTGATCCGCGCCTCGAACAGGAAGGGGCCGCGGCTGGCCTTGCGCCGCACGACCTTGACCGCGACCTCGCGCTTCAGGCTGTCCTGGCTGGCCCGGTAGACCCGGGCGAGGCCGCCCTCGCCGATGAGCTCGCCGAAGGCCAGGCGCCGCTCGCCGGGCCCGGTCGTGGACAGGCTGTCGTCCTCGGGCAGGGGGACGGCGGTGCCGTGGGTGTCGAGCGAGTCCTCGAGCAGCTCGGGCACCATGGTGAGGGCCGCCTGGCGCTTGGCGATCGGCGGCGGGGTGCCGGCACGAGCGGCGTCGGCCCTCGGCTCCGGCGGAGGCTCCGGTCGGTCGGGAAGGCAGGTTGCATCGGGATCCATGCTCGCCCAGTCGTCCCCGTGGGACCGGGACCACAGGGCGTCGAGCAGATCCTCCTGGAGCGGCGGCACGCCGTCCGGGCTCTCGTAGCCGTCGGGACCGGGAGGATCGCTTGGCATCGACCTACAGGGCGAGCACGCCGGCGACTGCGTCGAGCAGCTTCAGGCGGGCCTGGGTGCTCGGGTGTTCGCCGCTGATGAGGGCCTTGCTGTCGCGCAGGACCTGGGAGAGGGCGTAGCGGCTGACCCGAGGGTCGACCGTGGGCTCGCCGCCGGGCTCGCGACCGTCCCAGCCGCACATCTGATCGGTGTGGCCCTCGAGCAGGCTGCGTACGGCGGCGTGGGCCATGCGCGAGGCGATGAGCCGGTCCATGCGCGAGGGGCTGCCGCCACGGACCAGGTGGCCGAGCACGGCGGTGCGCGTGCCCACGTCGGCGTCGATACCCGCGAGCAGGTCGCGGATGTGCTGGGCGAGCTCTTCGGTCGGGACGTCGACCCCCTCGGCCTTGAGGATCAGCAGGTGGTCCCGGGGATCGGATCGGGTGAACGCCCGCGTGACCAGCTCGCTGACCTCGTCGAGCAGGGCCTCTGGGGTCTGGAAGCGCTCGGGGACCAGCACCGCGTCGGCGGCAGCGGCGATCCCGGCGCCCATCGCGAGGAAGCCGCAGCGGCGCCCCATGACCTCCACCAGGAAGACCCGGCGGTGGGAGCGGGCGGTGTCGGCGATGCGGTCGCACGCCTCGACGATCGTGTTGAGTGCGGTGTCGACGCCGATCGCCAGGCTGGTGCAGGCGAGATCGTTGTCGATGCTGGCGGGCAGGCCCATGACCGGCACGCCGTGCTCGTTCGCGAGCAGGTGGCCGCCGGTGAGCGAGCCGTCCCCACCGATGACCAGCAGACCCTTGAACTCGTCCAGCGCGAACAGGCGGGCGGCGGCGTCGGCGCGTCCCTCCGGGGTGCGGAAGGTCTGCGAGCGCCGGCTGCCGAGCACGGTGCCGCCCCGGCGCCAGGCGTCGCGCACCGCGTCTGCGCCCAGCGGCACGAAGTCGCCCGCCATCAGGCCCTTGTAGCCGTTGCGCACGCCCAGCACGCGGCAGCCGGCGGCCAGTCCGACCTTGGCGGCCGCGGCGACGGCGGTGTTCATGCCGGGGGCGTCACCCCCGGACGTCAGCAAGCAGAGCGTTGGCACGGGCCTCCTCGTGCCGCGGAGCATACCGCTGAATACGCGGGCCGGACGCGCGTCAACCTGACCTGACCCGGAGGTCCCGTGAACCCGCGCCGAGCCGTTGCATTCCCCCGCACCCTCCGTCCCACCGTCCTGCACGGTGCGGCCACCGCCCTCGCCGTGCTGTTCATCGGCGCGACGAGCGCTGCCTGCGTCGAGGTGCGCGCCAGCGATGATGTCGCTTTCGACGGCACCGGCGTCGCCTTCGTGTCCGCGCGCAACGACAGCGGTGACGTGCGGATCAGCGGGAGGAACAGCACCGCCATCGACGTCACGGCGACCGTGTGGGGCAAGGGCTCGAAGGAGCCGCGCGCCCAGGAGCGCCAGGACACGGTCGACTGGTCGGCGCAGGTCGAGGGCGACACCCTGGTGCTCGACGGGGTCGCCATCGAGAACCGCAGCGGGGTCGACTTCGCCGTGCTCGCGCCGACCGTGCTGGACCTGGACCTCATCGCCGACAGCGGCACCGTCCGCATCGACGACATCGAAGGGATCCACACCATCACCGCCACGAACGTCACCGGCTCGACCGTGGGTGACCTCGACGTGTACGGAAGCTCCAGTGTGGACCTGGACTTCGTGCCGTACGTCGAGACCGACACCTACATCGAGTCGGGCGGCTCGGTCACGCTCGCGATCCCCTACGGCCTCGACTACGACCTCACCATCCGCAACGACCCCAGCGACAGCATGGACATCGCGGAGCTGGGCTGGGACGAGCTGGTCCTGGGAGAGGGCTTCGTCAATGGCATTCGGGGACGTGGCCACATCGAAATCGACATCCGGGCCAACGGCTCGGTGCGGATCGTCGAGCTACGGTAGCGTCAACGGTAGCGTCAACGAGAGCGACGTCTCGGAGGGGTGGTGGAGCTGCAGCCTGGCGCGATGGTCGAGCGCTACGTGGTCGAGGAAGAGCTCGGCCGCGGAGGCATGGCTGTCGTCTACAAGGTGCGCCACCAGCGGCTCGGCAGCCTGCACGCCCTGAAGCTCCTGTCCCTCACCAGCCGCAGCCTGCAGGAGCGCCTGCTGCAGGAGGGCCAGGTCCAGGCGACCCTGCGGCACCCCAACGTCGTCGCAGTCACCGACGTGCTCGACGTCCAGGGCCAGCCCGGTCTGGTCATGGAGTTCGTCGAGGGGCCGACGCTCGAGGACTGGCTGCACACCCACCGCCCCAACCACGAGCAGGCCGAGTCCATCTTCCGCGGCGTGCTCTCGGCGGTCGAGGCGGCGCACCAGAAGGACCTCGTCCACCGGGACCTGAAGCCGGCGAACGTACTGCTGGCGTCGTACTCGGTCGCCCTGTCGGGGGATCGCTCGGGCGAGCGGATCGGCGAGGTCGTGCCCAAGGTGACCGACTTCGGTCTCGCCAAGGCGCTGGCCGAGGTGTCGAGCGGCCCGGGCACCCGGTCGGGCGTGTCGATGGGAACTCCCAAGTACATGGCGCCCGAACAGATCCGCGACGCGGGTGGGGTGGACAAGCGGGCGGACCTGTTCTCGCTGGGCGCCATCCTCTACGAGCTGGTCACCGGCCGCCCGCCCTTCGACGGTCCGGACGTGCTCTCGGTCTTCAACGCGGTCGCCAGCGGCTCCTTCGCCGAGCTCCCCGAGGACGTCCCCGAGCACCTCGCCCGGGCCGTGCGCGGCTGCCTGGTGGTGGACCCGCGCGCCCGCCTGCCAGACTGCGGCACCCTGCGCGCCGTGCTCGACGGACGGCCGGTCGACCACGACGTCAGCGCCCACCGCGCCCCGTCGGTGACGATGGTGCCGGGCAGCTTCGGAGCGGACAGCGCGGACACCTGGAGCCCCGAGCTCGCCGCGGCGCAGGTGGCAGCGGCTCAGGCTCGGGCCGCCGGGGGTGGCAGCGCCGGCGTGGAGTCCGCGGTGGCCG
>CALATR010000209.1 GCA_937891875.1 uncultured Pseudomonadota bacterium
CAGGGCGAGCTCCTGGCGCAGCCGGCCGCGGCGCAGGCCGGTCCGATCCTCGAGCTCGAGCACGCCGGTCCAGCGCGCGAGCTGCCGGAGCTCTCGCAGCAGCATCGAGCCCACCGTCGTCGGCGAGGGGGCGCAGTCCAGCAGCGTGAGCTGCGGCTCCTGCTGGGCTGCGCCTCCATGGCGACGGGCTGCGCTACGCATGCCGCGCCCCCTCGCCAAACAGGCTGCGGTGCAAAATGTGCGCGGCGCCGGCGGCGGTGCTGAAGCTGGCCCCCAGACCCCGCAGGGTGTCCTCGAGGAGGTTGGGCTCGCCGGTGCAGGCGGCCTCGAGCTCGCTCGGCAGGCGGTCGGCCGCGTCGCGGATCTGCCAGCACGAAGCCTCGACGTCGGCCATGTGCTCGTGGGCCTTGTCCACCTCGAGCTGCTTGCTCTTGGCGAGGCCCTGGGCGATGCGCTCGGCGCGCTCGGAGGCGGACACGCGCTCCTCGGCCTGCCGGACGCGGCGAGAGGCGTCGTCGACGAGCTCGCGGATCTCGTGCCGGAGCTGGCCGACGACGCGCTCGGGCACGCGGTAGAGCTCCACCTGCTTGACCAGCTGCTCGATGACCTCCTGACGTTCCGCGGGGGTCACGACACCACCTCCGCCACCATCGACAGGGCCTTCGGGAGCCGCCCCGGCGGGGACAGGCACATGCCGACGGTCTGCTCGCCGAGCACCAGCCGGCCGCGCGCCACCAGGTCGTGCTCGAGCAGCTCGGCGATGCCACGCCGGAGCGCTCGGGGGGTCATGAGGTAGTGCTCGGCGAGTTGGCCGATGGTGCCGTGCACCGGTTCGCGGCCACCGCTGTGCGCCCAGTCGTCGCGGAGGAGGAGCAGCAGTCGCGCCGCCACCGGCGAGAGGAAGACGAGGTCCTCCCTGCCGCGCTCGGGTAGGGGGCGGAGGGGCCGGGGCTGCGCCGTCACCCCCGCACCGCCCGGGCGTGGTCGAACGCCCTGTGGGGGGTGGTGTGGCCGCGGCCGTAGGTCAGGCGCTCCCGCGCGGTGCGCCCGCAGCGGTTGGCCTGGTCGTCGATCGCGGTGCTCTCGCCGAGGCGCACCAGGTCGAGCCGCCAGTCCTCGACCAGCAGGACGATCTGGTCGAGCTCCGCCGCGAGCTCGCCGACGGTGCGGCACTGCATGGCGGAGCCCGTCAGCTTCAGGAGCCGTAGCGGCTGTGGCCCCGCCGGCGTCTTCGCCAGCGCGCCGCGGGCATAGTCCTCGATGTCCTGGCCCATGCGGCTGTCCGGGAAGTCGGGCAGCAGCTCCTCGGCCGGGCGATCGCCGGCGCCGGCGGGGCGCGCGGTGTTGGCGTGGCGGACGCCGTCGGGCAGCTCCCCGGTGCGGAGCACGTCCAGCGCCTTGACGATGGCGTCCGCACGGAGCTCGCGCTCGACGTCGTCACCGGGGATCGGCACCCGCGCGTCCTCAAGCAGCCAGCGCCGCTCGATGCTGTTGCCGAACCCACCGAGGCTCCAGCCGCAGCCCGGGAGGCTGACGACGTCGCCAGCGACGACTACGCGGTTCTCGTCACCGTTCGGCTTTCGAACTCGGATGTCAGCGACGCGCATGGGGAAGCTCCAACCGGGGCGGGTGGTGGCCTGGCTGCCCTCGCCTTGCGGCGTGCCCCGGGTGGGGCGGCCAGGAAGGGAGACGGGGCGCCGTTGTGCGTGGTCCCTGCAACGGGGACAGAGGTCGTTGGTTGGGGGGGGTCGACCTCATGGACGCACCACGACAACGGCGCCCCGCGTGTTCAGCTGGGCGCCGCCGCGGTGGAACGCGCGCGACGCATGGCGAGCTCCGAGAGCTCGTAGGGACTGAGGTCGTCGTCGGAGGCCTCCGGGCGCGCCCTGGTCGGGGCGCGGCGCTTGGTGGCGCTCTCCTGGGCGGGCTGGCTCGAGGTGCCCTCGCCCTGGTCGTCCTCCATGGCCTTGTGGAGGCGGCGCTTCTCGTTGCGCAGCTTCATCGCGGCGCCGTACCAGGCCTTGACGAACCGCGGATCCCACGAGCGACTCGCCCGGTCGTCATCGCCGAGGTTGTCCGGCGCGCCGGGGATCAGGTACGCCTGCTCGCCGAGGTCGCTGAAGATGTTGCGGATGGTCCGCACGTGGCAGCCCGCCAGCTTGGCCGCGCCCTCGTCGTTGACGGGTGGTGGCGGGACCTCGAGGAGCTGGCGGATGGCCCTGAGCTCAGCGTGGATGCCCGTCAGCGTCGACCACACGTCCGACAGCAGTTTCGACAAGCTGCTCATCGCGACCCCCTTTCGGTACTTGAACAACACCGCGATCGCGCTGGATGACCCAGGCGATCGAGGAGCTGGTGCACGACGACGGGCGAGTCATCGGTCCTACCGTGGCCTTCCAGTCCAGCCGGGCGTACCCTGCTGGCCTTGGGAGCTGGGAGGTTGTTCCGATGCGCGTCCATCAAGATCAATGTTACCGACTTTCTCGGTTACTTGCAACAACGAGTTAGTCGATGGACATGTCAGCCCAGCGCCAAACGGCCCTCCGCGCCCTCGACCTTCTGAGTCTCCTGGACAAGAAGGGCGTCGAGCTCGTGCTCTTCGCTCTACAGATGCACACCGGGGACTACTCGGCCGAGAGCCAGCTCTCCAAGTCCCTGCTCATGCAGAAGGGGGCCGACACCGGGCCGATCGCCGACCTGATGCGGCTCATTGAGCGCCTCGATGGCGACGATCTTGCCTACGCGGAGGAGCTACTCCGAAACGCGGCGGATGAGGCCCTGGGCTCTCGCAGCCTGGACTCCGTCTAGCGGTCGAACTCGTCCAGCAAGACGGTCTCCATGGCCTCTGCCATGTCGGGGTTTCGCTCGAGCTTCAACCTGAAGGCGCGGACCAATCGCATCTCGCGATCGTCGGGTAGCTCCACCGCTTCCGTTCCCGCGAGCACGGACGCGAGCGACCGAAGTAGGCGCTGCTTCCGGAACCCAAGTTCACGGTACGAGCCCACGAGCTCGCGCTCGTCAGGCCGCAGAGCCTCGCCGGCGTCCGCGAACAGGTCCCAAGGGTTCTGTCCGATGATCCGAAGCTTCGCGGCGATCTCTGCGACCTTGCGGAAACCGCTGCCGCCCATCCAGCCCGAGAAGGTGCTCTGGGACACGCCAAGCGCCTCCGCCAGCCGCGAGTCAGTGGCGTACCCTGCATCACGGCCAAGCCGCCGCAGATTCTCCGTCAGCCGAGACTCCACAAACGAGCGGTCGGATTCCTCGTCCGGAGCGGACTCATCGGATTTTCCGATATTCATAGTCTTGAGATCCTACCGGTTTTCGGGTACCACGGTGGTCAGGTCGTTTGCACGACCTGCCAG
The DNA here is from genome assembly GCA_937891875.1 of uncultured Pseudomonadota bacterium. Classification (GTDB taxonomy): domain Bacteria; phylum Myxococcota_A; class UBA796; order UBA796; genus REDI01. The sequence continues at coordinate 3,363 of CALATR010000209.1, forward strand.
AAGCCCTCACGAGCGCCAGTCGGCGTCGCGGGCAGGTTCGTCCACCAAGACCCGATGATGTTCGAGGCCTCCGTGTCGAACGCAGAGAACCCTACCGCAGCTGCTTGCTTGAGGGCTTGCCACTCTGTCTCGGACCAAGTCGGCGAGGTCGTGTCGATCTGCTGGGAGCCGAGGTGAAGACGGAAGCGGAAGTCGGTGTTGCCCGTCCCTTGTTCTCGGTGGGAGATCAGCTCGTTGTTCCACACGCTCAACCCCATCGGGTGCCTCCGGCATTCTCGATACTGCTAACCGCAGGCGCCCTCGCATGCGCGCGGGCACCAGATCCTGGGCGATCGGCTTGCGCAGTTCCGTTGCGGCTACGGGGTCCGGAGCGCCGCGATCCCGGTGCGCAGTTGTCGTCCGACGTAGCGCCGAGTCCAGAGCATCAGGACGACCATGATCACCGACCCGACGATGGTCGGGGCCAGCGCGACAGCCGCCGCCAGGAACACCACAGTCAACAGCCCGAGCAGCGGCGTCCTGATGACCACGATCCACAGGTCGTCCTGATCTCTGTGCCGCAGGGCGGCGATCGCGATGTACTTGCTCGCCCACGAGCGCCCGCTCCCGTCGTCTCCGTACCGTCTGGCCAGTGGGAACGCCGCCAGCACGCGCTTCTCCAGCGCGTCGATGGTCTCGGCGCGGACTTCGAGCTTGATCGCCATGGTGGACCTCCAACGTCCCAGGTTCCGCGTCTACTGGACCGTTCCCACGATCCGACGCTGCAAGCTGCTCGCCGGAGCGGCTCTCGCGCTCGGCCGAGCCCGAGCTGGCGGAGTGGCTGAATGGGTAGGCTCTCCGCCGACGCGGCCGACAAGGTCGACCAGGTCGTCAGGAAGGTCCTCGCAGAGGGCCCCTACCGCCGCCGAGACATCGTGCGGCGGGCTGGCTTCTCGTCGACGGTAGTGAGCCGCGCGCTCCGCCGGCTGAAGAGGCGCAACCTGATCGTCATGACCGTGGACCGGGAGGGCAAGCGCTGGGCCCTCACCGAGGGGGGCCGCGATGGGTGATCTCGCGCTCTACGTCGTCATCCTCGCAACCTACGGCAGCGCCGCGGCTCGCCTCGCCCGTCGCCGGCGTTCAGCCGCGCTCCGGAGGCGCCGTGCGTAGCTCCCTCCGCCCCGTCGCCGCACTCCTCGCCCTGCTCGTCTCGTCGGCCTGCGCGGTGGGCGTGCAGCTCGAGCTCAAGATCGGTGACCCGGCTCGAGCGGGGCAGGACGCCGGCCCGGACACCGACGCGGACACCGGCGCGGAGGCGGCATGGGAGTGACGAGCGAGACCACGGGTGTCCGGCTGACCCTCGAGAGCGCCCGGGAGCTGTTCAACCTGCTCGGCGTCGAGCTCGGCGAGCTTCCGCGGCCTGGCGATCGCCGGCGACCGCCGCGGGGAGGTGCCCGTGGTTGACGGCCCGGACTTCGAGGGGCTGTGCGCCCAGGTGAGAGCGGCCCCGAACCGGGCGCAGCGCGCGCTCGAGCTTGCCGAGGAGATCCGCCGGCGACGGCTGGCGCGGCCGTCCCAGTGGGACCTCGAGGGCATGAAGCTGCTCCTCGAGGAGACCCACCTGATGGGGATCGCCGAGGGGATCCGTCAGGGTCAGGAGGAGGCGCGCGCGTCGAAGCCAGGGTCTCCGAAGGCCGAGGTGGTCGCGGGCCTCACGGAGCACTTCGTGCGGGCGTTCAGCGTGTCCGAGCTCCGCCGGCTCTGCGCGTTCGAGCGGGTCGGGGTCGACCTTCCCGAGGGCCCGCTGGTCCGGGCGGACGCGGCGCGCCTGGTCGCGGCAGCGCTGCTCAAGGACCGAGGGATCTACGGCGCGGCGCAACTGCTGGCGCAGCAACGACCGAAACGGGCTGACGAGTACCGTGCGTGGGTCGTGACGGTGACCGGAGCACCCTGCGGGCCGCTGGTGCCTCATGGGTGAGACGAGCCGGCCACCCGACCACCTGCCGCCCCTGCGCTGGCTCGACGACGAGCTCGTCCTGGACGGCGTCCCGATGCGCAGCTGCGGGAGGCACACCCGCGGGATCTGCATCCGCGACCGCGACAGCCGCCTCGAGATCCTCCGAGAGGAACTCGACCACCGTCTGCTCGATCGATCCCTGGCCGCGCGGTGGTGTCCGGACGAGCGCCGATCGGACTGGTACGTCGACGTCGAGCACCCCCAGGGGGCCCGCTACGTGGTCCGGTACGCCTTCGAGCTCGCCCGCTCCACGTCCTTCGTGCACGGGATCCTCGACGCCCTGCCGGTCGACATCTTCGTCCGGATCTGGACGGGCACGATGCAGGACGGCGACGCGGCGGTCCTCGGCCAGGCGGTCCGCCGCATGCACGAGCTCACCTTCCCGGCCGAGGTGGCCGAGCCCTCCTCCCGGAGCGGCCTGTGACCACGGAGCTGCTGCTGCTGCTGGTCTTCGCCGTCGGGTTCTTCTTCGGCGGGATCGGCGTGCTCTTGGTGCAGTGGCTCGTCGACCTGGTGCTGGCCGCGGCGCGGCCGAGGGAGGCGGATCCGTGACAGCCGCCGCCTCCACCCTCCCCACCTCACAGTTCTGGAACATGCCCGAGGGCTTCCTGGTCGACCTCCGCCAGGACACAGACCTCGGCTGGGCGGAGCTGCGCGTGCTCGCGGCGATCGGCGTCTTCTCGAGCGGCAACTGGTTCCCGGGGAGCCGCCCGCACCACGTGCACTCCTACCGGTCGCAGACCTGGCTCGGCAGCTTCCTCGGCCTCGACCGGAGGACGGTGTCGGGCCACGTGCAGCGGCTGCAGCAGTGGACGTGGCGCGACCAGGACGTCCTGCGCACGACCCGGGCGGGCAGCACGGCGGGGTGTCTGGCCTACGGCACGCCCTGCCTGCCCAAGGGCTCGAGGAGCGGTCGACACATCAGCCGCGACGTGCTCGAGCTCGACGCCTGGCGCGCCCTGTCGAACCCTGCAGCCGTGCTCTACCTGCTGCTCCGCGACGACTACCGCCGCGCCAGCGGCGCCGGCGTCGGGCTCGA
>CALATR010000210.1 GCA_937891875.1 uncultured Pseudomonadota bacterium
GTTCACCCTGGTGGTACGCACGGTGTGACGTCAGACCAGGGATCGCCGGGCTCGCGGGTAGCGCTCGTCACTCCCCGTTGCGGGCCGCCTCGTGCTCGCCGGCCCAGGTCAGCATGCGGGCGATGGTCTCGTCGAACAGGGTGGCGGCGGCGGCGCGGTCGGCGCGGATGTCCGACAGGCGCCCGTCCACCGTGCCGGTTGCCTCGGCGGTGGCCGCCTCCTGCTGCTGACTGAGGCCGCGATCGGCGTCGATGAGCCCCTGGACCTCCGCGTTGAGGTCGCCAGCGCCCTGGTTCTGCTCCCGCGCCGCTGCGATCTCGGCGGAGATGGTGTCGAGGTGCCCGAGCCCCTCGCCCACGGCCGCGTCGGTCTCGGTCGCGGCGGCGGCGCCGTCGGTGGCCCCGGTCTCGATGGTTCCGGTGTCACCGCCCGTGATTCCTGCTTCGACCGGCACGATCCCGAGCAGCCCCATGAAGCCGGTGATGAACATGGACAGGGCCCCGCCCAGATCCCGCGAGCGCTCCTGGGCCTCCGCCCCCTCGGCGCTCGTGTCCTGGGCTGCGACCACCGCCTCGGCCTGGGCGATCTCCTTCTGCTGCAGCTCGGCCTCGTTCGCGGCGAGCGCCTCGGCGTTGGCGGCGGTGATCCGCTCCTTCGCCGCCAGCAGCTCGCGCTCCCACAGGATCTGCGACTGGGCGGCGGTGAAGCCCTCCTGCATGCCCTGGAGCTGGAGCTCCTCGTGGTCGATCGCCCAGATCGCCGCGCGCAGGGCCTCGAGACGCCCCTCCTCTTCGACGGGCACGTCGGGCAGGTCCTCGGTGGCGGACGTCAGCGGGCCGTTGCCGGATCCCTCGCCTTCCTCCTCCCCTTCTTCCTCTTCGGTCTGCCAGAAGGACTCGGGGTTGGCGGCCAGGTTCAGCATCGCCTCGGCCATGCCGCTCGCCATCTCGTAGGAGCTCCAGATGTCGACCATGCCCCAGGCGCGGGAAGCGGCGCTGGGACGGGGCTCGGCGGGCCCCTGGTCCACCCGGTGGCCGCCAGCGGTGGGGCCGGTCGCGGGGCGCTCACCCTCGGGTCGGGTGCCCGCCTGCCAGCCGGTCGGGCGGTGGGCGCCGGCGGTGGGGCCAGCAGGATCGGCGTCGGGCGCGGCGCCGTTCTGCCAGCCGGTCGGGCGATGGCCACCCGCGGTGGGACCGGCCTGAGCGCCGGTCGGAGTCGCGCCAGCCTGCCAGGTGCGATGATCACCCGCGGTCGGACCCGTCGGTGCGCCGGTCGGAGTCGTGCCCGCCTGCCACGGCGTCGGACGGTGACCACCCAGGGTCGTTCCGCCGGCGCCGCCCGAGCTGCTCGCCGAGGGGCGGGTCGGGGTCCAGCTGCCGGTCGTCGGCTTCGTCCCGATGCCCGGCAGCTCCTTGTCCAGGCTGCCCGGGGTCGCCGGGGTCAGGCCGTGGGCGGCCCGCTGGGTGGTCTCGCCGATGGTTCCGGACAGGGCCTCCTGCAGCTCGGCGGCGCGGGCAGCCTGGGTCTCGGGATCGGCGTCGTCCGCCACCATCTGGATGGTGCGTGCGGCGATGAGCACGTAGCGCAGGCCCAGCAGCATCGAGCCGATGACCGAGTTCAGGGTGCCCAGGATGTCGGCGACGTTGGTGATGATGTTGGCGGCCTGGAGGAAGAACTGGGCGACCGGGATGGCCCACTGCATGTACGGGATGCACCCGATCGCCTGGAACACCGCCCACAACGAGAAGCAGATGGCCCCGCCGATGGCCAGGATGGTGTAGAGCAGGCCGATCGCGTTGTTGACCGCGTCCAGGATGTCGAGCACGCCCTGCAGGCGGGTGACGAAGTCGCCGTCGGGGCCGAAGAGCTTGTCGACGCCCTCCTTGCCCAGCCCGATGGTGCCTTCCATCTGGCCGTCCCACCACGCCTCCGGACCGACCAGGCCGATCTCGGCCATCGCCAGGAACCCGCCGGCGAAGTTGGCCCCCTTGAAGCCGGCGCCTCCGCCCATTCCGCCGGAGATCCGCCCGTTCTTGCCCACCCCGATGGCGAGCGGGCGCAGGGCCAGGCTCAGCATGCTCTGGGTGATGCCCTCGCCGAGGCCCTCGGAGAAGCCGTCGACGTAAGCCGTCGCGAGCAGCGCCATCGTGTCCATGTCGGGCTCGACGCCTCCGTCGACCCCGGCGGCCGCCACCTGGGCGTCCCAGGCCTCGCGCCAGGCACGCTCGTCGCCGTAGGGAGCGAGGCGACTGGCAGCGAGGTCGGCGAGGCTCGGCATGGGGGTGGGCGCGGGGCCGTCCGAGGGCTCGGCCGCGTCGGGAGGGGCCGCGTCGAGGTCGGCAGCACCCGCGTCGACCGACACCTCGGCGTCCTGCTCCTCGGGCGCTTCCACCTCGCCGTCCGCGGCGAGATCGCCTCCCTCCGCGGGGGCCTCGGCCACGTCCTGCTCGCCTTCGACCTCGCTCGGCGCCGGGGCCTGGGTCTCGCCGCCGTCGTCCGCACCCTCGTGGCCGCTGAGGTCCTCGCTCGACGCCCGGGCGATCGTCGCGTCGCTGGCGGCGTCCGCACCCGCAGGAGCAGCGCCCGCACCGCCTCCGGGCCCCGCGCCAGCCCCGGCACCCGCTCCGCCGGCCATGCGCGCCTGGCGGTGCTGCTCCACCCAGGCCAGCATCTCCTCGATGAGCGCGTCGTAGCGCTGCTGGGCCTCCGACTTCTCGTCCTCCGCCTCCACCTGGCGGGACGAACCCAGCTCGCGGGCCTCGTCGTGGATCGCCTGGGCTTCGGCGTTGCTCGCCCGATCTTCCGCGATCAGGCTCCCGCGCTCGGCGACCTGGGCCTCGGCCAGGGCGGTCTGCTCCCGCGCCTCGGCCGTCTGCTCCTGCATCTGCTCGTTTTCGCCCTGGGCCTCCTGGGCCTCCTCCTCGACCACCTCGCCCGCCGCGGTGGAGTCGTCGTTGGCGCCCTGGATCGAGCGGGCCGACTGCACCGACAGGATGATGAGCCCGAAGGGGCCGGCCGAGATGTAGGTGATGAGGTCGATCGCCCCGCGCACGATCATCATCACGCTGCTGGCGGCGCTCTGCCCCTGTCCCGCGGTCTCCGCCCCGCGCTCCTCCTGGGCCTCCAGGTCCTCGCCCAGCTGGGCCTGGTTCTCCTCGCGGGCGTCCAGCTCGGCGTGCTCGGTCGACAGCGCGTCCTGGTCGGCGGAGACCAGCTGCTCCTGGGTACTGAGCGCCTCGTCCTCGACGTCGATCCGCGCCTGCACCTCGTCGAGCCCGCGGTGCTGCAGGTCGATCTGCCCCTGCTCGCGGTTGTGCGCGGCGATCTCGGCCGCCACCTCGTCCAGCTCGCGCTCGGCAGCGACGGGGGGCGGGGGCAGCGACGCCGGGTCCAGCCCAGCTCCGTCGCCCGCTCCGGCGATCGACCCGCCGCTCGACCCGCCCAGCTCCGCGTCCACGACCGCCAGCTCCGGACCGACCAGCTCCGCCGACGCATCCTCCAGCACCGGCGCCACAGGCCCCTCCGCGACCGCCGCCTCTTCCGCCATCTCCTCGGAAGCCGCTCCTTCTTCCTCCTCTCTCTCCCCCTCTCCCTTCGCCTGGGCATCCGCGAGCGCCACCGCCTCCGACAGCGATCCCGACGCCACCGGCGCTCCCGCCACCGCCGCCGCAGTCGCTGGAGCGGTCGTCGATGCA
>CALATR010000211.1 GCA_937891875.1 uncultured Pseudomonadota bacterium
CCCGAACCTGGAGGACTGCCTGATGGCCTTCCGATCCGCCCGTTCCCTGGCTGACTTCGGTCGGCGCAGGACGTCCCGGGACCCGCGCAAGCGTGGCGCCCGCTCCGACTCCCCACCCCCGCGCGCCGAGCGCGTCTGGACGTCGCCTCCCGGCACCTTCTGGGGCCCCTTCGCCCAGCTGACGCCGCGCCTGCGCATGCAGGCCTCGTCCGGATTCCGAGCCGCCGCCGTGCCCCTCGGTCCCGGCCTGTTCCTGGTCGCCGAGGTGCCCGAGGAGAGCGCCGCCCCCGAGTTCGGCGTCGCCCCGCTGCTCGCGCCGCTCATGGTGATGGCCGCCCAGCGCGCGCTCAACCCGAAGCCCCGTCCCGCTCCCGCGCAGACCTGGCCGCCTGCCCAGCAGGTGCCGCCCACGACCATGCCCGTGCCGGCTTCCGCCGCTCCGAACACCCCTCCCGGCTGGATGGAGCAGCTCGCGACCACCGTGCAGCGCGTGGCGTCCCCCGCCGCCCAGCTCGGCTGGGCCCACCCTGACGACCTCGTCCGCCTCGGCTGCGGCGGAGATCCGACCTGCTGGAGGCACCGATGAGCTCGTGGACCGACCTGACGCGCGAGCCAATGATCGCGTGGAACACCATCAAGGCCAGCTGGTCCGCCGGCTGGAAGGCGCTCGAGGCGAACGCCATCGCATCGTACGAGGCGATGATCGTGCGCGATCCCGAGGCCTTCCGCCCCTCCGTCGAGGCCTTCTTCACGGAGATGCAGGCCGCGCGCGAGAACCTCACGCGGATCGCCGCCAAGCTCGGCCAGCTCCCCGACGACGAGCGCCGCCCCTTCCAGAAGCAGCTCGGCTACCTGCTCGACCGCTGGCGCACCCTGGCCGCCGGTGTGCTCGCCGACTCGAAGCCTGCGCCCAGCGTGCAGGGTCCTCCCGTCGTGCTCATCGTGGTCGGCGTCATCGTCGGCCTGGCCGCCATCGCCTGGGCCGTCGCCGCCTACCAGTACGCGGTGAACCTCCGGGAGCAGACGGCGCTAACCGAGAAGGAGCTCGACGCCCGGATCCTCGCCAGCCGCGAGGGACGACAGCTCCCGGCGACGACCCTTCCACCGAAGTCGTCCGGAATGGCCGCAACCGGCTGGCTGATGCTCGCCGGAGTCATCGCTGCCGGTGTCTTCTTCGGGCCCAAGCTGCTCGAGCAGGTGGGGGTGAAGGCATGACCAAGCGCTTCCGCCTGTCGTTCGTGAACGCCGCCGAGGACGTGCCGCGCGTGATCCGCGCCTACGGCCGGGCCTGTGGGGGTGAGTTCGCGCTGGTGCTGCGCCCGACGGAGTCCGCGGGGGTCCTCGTGCACGTCTCGAAGCGGGGCGCGGTCCAGTGGACGCCGAGGGACGGTCGCGACGCCCCGGCCTTCCCGGAGGAGGCAACGACGTCCGAGGATGCCGTGGCAGCCGTGAAGGAGGCCCAGAAGCGACCCGGTCGCCAGGGCCCGATCACCCTGCGCGGTCAGTGGAGCGGCTACCTGCACTGCGACGGCAACGTCCCGGTGGTCGAGCTCCGGCGCAAGCTCGCGACCTACGCGGTGCTCACGATCGCCTCCCGACCCGAAGAGGGCGTGTGGGCCTGGAAGGTCGAGCGCCTGGAGCGGTGGTTCGGAGGCCCGGGTCAGGACACGGGTGAGGCGCCGAGCCTGCTGCTCGCGGTGGAGGCCGGACTCGCGAGCGCCATGGGTCTGCTCGGTCAGGTGTGCGGGCAGCGCGACAGCCGACGGCGCGGCGCGTACGACACGGGCTGGGCGGAGAAGTACCCAGTGAAGCCCGCGAAGGAGGGTCGGGATCCGACGCAAAGGCTGAAGCCGAGGAGGCGACGGGCGCGGAAGAAGACCGCGTCGAAGGCGGGGAAGACGTCGGTCGGCCCTGCGTCGAAGGACGAGACGACGACGGCGAAGGGAGCGTCGCCGAAGGCCGCTTCGTCGAAGGCGGCGGCGCGCTCGAAGCGTGCGACCTCGGAGGTCTCGACGACGAGCACGAGGCGAGCCCCAACGAAGCGTGCGACCGAAGACTCGCCGAGTCGGACGAGCACGAAGCGCACGTCGCGAGCGAGTCGGAAGGGACGCGCCAGGCCCGCGTCAAGCACGAAGCCGACGACGCACAGGACGTCCGCGAAGACCAAGACCCTCGATGACGCTGCCGCCGACAAGGCCCTGCTCGACGCCTTCAAGGACGCCGTGTCCTCCGCGCTGTCGGAGGTGCCGTGATGCAGGCCCAGCAGCAGGCTGAGCGCGTGCTCGGCGCGGTCGAGGTGCACCTGGCCGCCAACCTCCCGTCGGGCGTCTCCAAGCGCCAGCTCAACGGCTTCGTCCGACGCTACCGGCCGCAGCTCCTCGAGATCCTCGTCCAGGCCCTGCTCGCCAAGGCCGGCTCGAGGTCCCCCGAGGCCGAGCTGTGGACCCCCGCCAAGCGCACCCAGGCGAACCTCGCCGCCATGCGCCTCCTCGCCGAGGCCGGCGAGGCCGGCGAGCGCAGGCTCACCGCCGAGGAGCGCCGGATCGTCGCCCGCTACTCCGGCTGGGGTGGACTCTCGATCGACAAGGTGCGTGACAAGCTCCCCGAGGGCTTCCCAGCACCCGAGGCCCGCGGGCTCATCCACGAGTACTACACACCCTCCGCCGTCACCCGCGAGGTCGCGCGCGTCGTCGCCCCCCTCCTCCCCGACCTGCGCACGAACGGACGCCTTCGCGTGCTCGAGCCCTCGGCCGGCATCGGCCGTTTCCTGGCGCCGACCGCCGCCTGGCCGCGCACCGACTGGAGCGTCGTCGAGTACTCCGCGCTGTCCGCCCGCATGCTCCGCGCGCTCTACCCCGACCACGACGTGTTCGAGGGCCCCTTCGAGCGCTGGATCCGCGAGCACGAGGCCAAGCACGCCGGCCAGATCGACCTCGTCCTGGCCAACCCGCCATACGGTGCCCGCGGCGCTGCCCTCGCGGAGGATCCGGACCGCGCCTACCGCGAGAAGCAGGCCTATGCCTACTTCCTCCGTCGCGCCCTCGACCTGCTCCGACCCGACGGGCTCGGCGTCTTCCTCGTCCCCGGTGGCTTCCTCACAGGCCGCGCCCAGCGCAGCGTGAAGATCAGGGAGAAGGTGCTTCGCAAGCATCACCTGGCCGCCGCCTACCGCCTGCCATCCGGCCTGTTCCCAGGCGCCATGCTGGTCACCGACCTGCTCTTCTTCCGGAGCCGCGGGGGTGAGCTCGCCGAGGTCGACGAGGCCGACCAGTTCATCCTCGACGGCGGCTACTTCGAGCGCTTCCCGGCCCACATCCTCGGCGAGGAGACCGGTCGCGACGGCGGCGAGGACGACCAGACGAAGAAGTCGCGCTGGGGCTACCAGGTGGTCGGCACCTTCGAGCGGCTGCCCGACCTCATAGAGCGCCCGATGTGCGAGGCCTGCGTGGTCTCGACGCCGAAGCCCGCCGCCTCGACCCGATCGTCCCGTCGGCAGGGCGTGGCCCGGACCGTCGATGCGGGCGAGCATCCCCCTCCCCTCGACATCGCCGTCGCCCTCGGCCTCCGCGTCGATCGCTTCCTCGCGGCCGCCGCCACCGAGGAGTCGGAGGAGGCCGTCGCCCTGTGGCGCGAGCTGCACGACGGCCTGACCGCCTGGGTCAACACCCACGGCAACCCGCACGCCCACCTCGGCCTCCGCACCCTCGTCAAGCAGGGCGTC
>CALATR010000212.1 GCA_937891875.1 uncultured Pseudomonadota bacterium
ACCCGTGCGCATGGTGGCGCTCGCGCTGGCTGGCGCGCTCTCCCCAATCGGGCTCGCGGGAGCCCTGGGCGCCCTGGCCATGGCGGCGCTCCTCGTCGTCATCGGCTACCGGGCCGGCTTCGACCTGTGGTCGATGGTCGCCATCGCTGCGGGCATCTTCGTAGTCGTGTTCCTCATCGCCATGGCCTTCGCCGCGTCCGGCGAGCGCGTGCGGACCACCAACGACCCCTTCCGCGTTGCCTGCGACCTGGACTCGCTCACGCTGAACGGCCAGACCTGGTCTCTGGCTGCGGTGACCGACGCCTTTGGCACCGAGGGCGCCTTCTACGTCGAGGCCGAGGGCGAGCTCCACGAGGTCCACAACGCATTCCTGACCCAGGAGGACGCGGACGCCATCTCCAGCGAAATCCTCAAGTTCATCGCACACGATCGCGCGCGACGGCAGGGCGGTGCGGTGCCGGAGGAGCTCGCTGCACTGCTGGAGCGGAAGGGCGGCTAGCAACCTGTGCTGCCCTGGCCGGAGCGTTCCACGTGGAACCCTCCGTCACCCCATCAACTCCGCCAGCGGTCCCTCTGCCACCCGGCTCGCCCCCTCCGCCCCGAAGTCGTCCACCGGCGCGCCCAGCAGGTGGCCGAGGGTGTTGTAGAGGTTGCTGACCTGGCGATGGGCGCCCTTGCCCAGGCCCGGGTAGACCACGGTCCGCCCGCCGGTCACCAGGCCCAGGGCGCTGCCGCCGATCAAGAGCATCGGCCACTCGCTCGCGGTGCTGTGGTGCTGCTCGCCGTTGTCGGACGTGTACAGGATGATGGTGTGGTCGAGCATGGAGCCGCTGCCCTCGGGGATGGCGGCCAGGGTGCGAGCCATGCCCGCCAGAAGCTCGACGTGGCGCTGGGTGACGTTGTGGATGGCGTCGCGATACTCGGCGTTCCCGGCCGATCCGTGGTGCAGATCGTGCCGGCCGATCCCCATGGACAAGGCGCCGTAGTTCAGGCTGAACGGGCCGCCCGCGCCGCTGGTCAGCACCACCAGGTTGGTCAGCCCGCCGACGAGCGCCGCCGTGGCGACGTCGGTGTGCGCGGCCAGGCGCTCCATCGGGTCGGTCGAGCTGTACCAGGCGCGCTCGTCCGGGCTCGGCGGGGCGACGGATCGCAGGGTGCCTTCCATCTCGACCAGGCGCTTCTGCCGCGCGCTCACCGTCTCCAGCGAGGTCAGGTACGCCTCGAGCTTGGCCCGCTCGTCGGAGCCCCCGCTGAACACGGCCAGGGCGCGCTTCACGTCCTCCGCGGCAAAGTCCAGGATCTCACCGCGCTCCCGGAAGGCACGCTGCACGTCCCCCGCCGCGACCGCGCCAAACAGGTTCGTGTACGCCGCCACCGGGTCCAGGAGCACGGGCGCGGTCCGCCCGGCGCCGTACGCGCAGACGCCGTGGAGGACGGCCGACGTGGTGGCTCCCACGCCGAGGCGCAGCACGTCGAACGGGCGGTCGCCGACAATGCCCGGCTGGGCCCCCAGGTACGCGTCGATGGAGATGCCGCCGGGCCGACCCGAGGTGCACTTGGAGCAGGTCAGGGCCCCCTGGTAGGTGGTGTGGCCCCCGCCCGCGACCTTGTTGGAGAGTCCGTAGAGGACGGCTGCGTCGGCGACCAGGGAGGGTCCGGCGGACGCGCCGAGGGGAGCCAGGGAGCGCGCGGCGGCGAGGTCCCCGGACGGCACGTCCAGCACGGTGTCGTGGTCGTAGGAGCGGTACCACCAGCGCTTGCCGTCGATGGCGCCGCTCGCGTGGGCGTTGATCGCGGTGCGGGCAGAGTCGGCGAGCCAGGTGACCGGCTCGACGCCGTTGCCCTCGACGAAGAGCACGAGGCGCTTCGGGGTGCTGCCCGAGTCCTGGGCGAAGGCGCGCTGGAAGAACGGGCCGAGCAGGGCGGCGCCGGCGCCGAGCCCGAGTCCGGCCAGGAGGTTGCGGCGGGTGATCATCGGCCTTCCTCCTCGGGGACGTGGCGATAGAGCGCGACGTCCGAGGTCGCGAGCGCCTCGAGCATGCTCACGAAGGAGCCGTTGCTGTCGTCGTAGGCCTGCTCCATCGCGGTCAGGGCGCAGGCGTCGGCGACGGTCTCCTCCCGGCCGGCGAAGTAGCGGAATGTGTGCCGGATGAAGCAGCGCTTTGCGGTGGGCGAAGCGGCGAGCGCCTCGGTGAACTCGCCGACGTCGGCGTAGGTCCCGTCGATGACGTCGGGGTAGCCGTTGGCCGCGTCCGCCACGACGGTCGAGCCGTCCGCGGGGCCGCCGTGGTCGTAGGCGCGCAGGAAGCCCGCGTGGTTGAACTGCTCGAAGGGCTTGCCCAGGCTGTTCATGCGGTCGTGACAGGCCATGCACTCGCCGCGGGTCTCGATGTCCTGCTCCACGCGGTGGCGGGCGGAGACCGTGCCGTCGCTGTCCTGCAGCTTGGCCTCCACCATGACCAGCTCGAGGCCGGGCACGTCCTGGCACAGGAGCTTCTCGCGCACCCAGTGCCCGCGCAGGATGAGGCTCGGGCCGTCCTCGAAGTTGTCCCCGTGGGCCGCGAGCCAGGCGGGGTGGGTGAGCATGCCGGAGCGCTCGCCCTCGGGCAGGGTCACCCAGCGCGCCTCCCGGGTCGGGTCCACGTCCCAGGTCACGCCGTACGGCCGGGCGGTCTCGTCGGTCGCCTTGTGGATGGACGAGCCGCGATACTCGGCGTTCGATGGGACATAGAACGTTCGCGTCGTCATCAGGCGGGCGAAGACGTCCTCATCTTCTGCCACCACGCGGGCGACGGCATCGACGAACTGGGGCACCAGCGGCGCCTCCCGCCCGTAGTAGCCGGACTGCAGGTTGTTGTAGCTGCTGACCAGGTTGTACTGGCTCCAGGTGTCCGAGTCGTCGAAGAGCGAGGTCTTCTGCGGCGTGTCCTTGAAGGCGCCGGGGAAGCCGTCGACGTCGAAGTACTCACGGAAGAAGCGCTCGACCTTGTGGCCCATCCAGAACTCGCCGCGCCGATCGCGGTCGCCGCCTCCAGAGCCCATGTTGAGGTCGTAGCGCTCGGGGTCGACCCCGGCGGCGTGTCGGCGCACGATGGCGCGGATCACGTCCGGATCCTGGATGGTGCCGTCGTCGACCGCCGCCTGGATGTCCGCCAGGTAGCCCTCGAACGGCGCGGTCCAGGAGCTGCCGTCCGGACCCTGCTGCCAGCGGAAGGTGCCGGTGGTGCCGGGCGCCCGATCCGTCAGCATGTACGCCAGCATCAGGCCGACCTCTTCGTCGCGGAGGCGGTGGCGGCCATGCGCGTCGGGCAGTCCGCCGCCCAGCTCCTCGCGGAAGAGCGCGCCCGAGGTCAGCCACGCGGCGGTGGTCACCTTCTCGAGCGTCTCCTCGCGGGTCGCGCCGCTGGACGCCTCGCTGGCGAGGGCATCGACCAGGAAGGCGCGCAGGTGATCGAACTCGTCGTCGGTGGGGGGGCGGTAGAGCACGCCCCGCTGGAGGAAGCGGCCCAGCCAGTTGTCGATGCAGGCGTCATCGGGGCTGGCGTCGCTCCACATGCACTTGAGCGAGCCGTCTTCGTAGGTCGTCCGCTGGCGGATCAGGCCGCCGCCGCGCGGATCCCGGGACTTCCAGTTGCCCCCCGCCAGCGGGGCGATGGTCAGGTAGAGGTCGAGGGTGGCCGGGTCCATGCTCACGCCCTCGGCGAACGTCGAATACTCCAGGTTCGCCGGCACATCGAGCGGGTTCGTGTCCGCAAGCCCGCCG
>CALATR010000213.1 GCA_937891875.1 uncultured Pseudomonadota bacterium
CTACCTGGGGATCGCGTGGTCGTCAGGGCTGGAGGTGGCGAGCCGGGTCATGAGCCAGCTGATCGTCGCCGGGTGCCTCGGGCCGCTCGACCCCGCGCTCAACGCCGCACTGTGGCACTCGCTCACGGCGCACGCGCGTTGGATGGTGCGCTTTCCGTCGCTGCACAGCTCGGCGAACAACCACCGGGTCGGCGAGGTCGCAGCCCTCGCGATCCTCGGCGCCCTGTCCCGCAACCACCCCGACGCCGGCCAGTGGCTGCTCCACGGCCGCGAGCTGGAGGTGCGGCTCGCCGATCTCATCCACCCCGACGGCGTGCCCGCGGAGCAGTCGCCCACCTACGGGGCGTACAGCCTGGAGTGGGCGTTGTTCGCCCGTCATGCGCTCGCTGGAGCCGGCCTGCGGCTGGCGGTGGAGGACCGCCTGGTCGCGGCCGCGCACTTCCTCGCAGACCTGGTCGATCGGGGCGGGCACTGGCCCCGGTTCGGGGACGACGACGAGGGCGTGGTCGTGCGCTCCCAGCTGGAGCCGGAGGCCCTGCCGATCTCGGTGGGAGCGTGCTTGTCGAGCGCCCTGGGCGTTGCGGGCGCCACCCCGGTGGCAGCCCGCCAGGACGTGCGCGCCGGGCTCCTCGGGCTGACGATCACCGCGGATCCACCACCGGAGGGGATCCGACACTACGCGGACGGCGGCTACACCGTGTGGCGCGCGGCGGACGGGGAGCGCGAGTCGCTGGTGCTCTTCGACCACGGCCCGCTCGGCCACGGCGCGACCTGCGGACACGGCCACGCGGACGCGCTGTCGGTCTGGTGGCACGTCGACGGCCAGCCCGTGCTCGTCGACACCGGCACCTACCGCTACAACGGCGCCCCCGCCTGGCGGCGACACGCCCGGGGCACGGCCGCCCACAACACGGTCATCGTCGACGGGCACGACCAGTCCGAGCAGCTGTCCGGCTTCACCTGGGGACGCCGGGCCAGGGCGGGACGACTGCCGGACCGCGACGACGGGATCCGAGCTTCCCACGACGGGTATGACGGACTGGACTGTCGGCACGAGCGCCGGGTCCAGGTCGAGGGCAGCGGCGCGCTGATCGTGCAGGACCGGGTGCATGGGGCCGAGTCCCACCTGGTGCACGGGGCGTGGCACGTCGATCCCGCCGTCACGGTCGAGGTCACCGACCCGGACCGGGCGCGGCTGCAGCTGCCCGGCGGCGCCGTCCTGGACGTCCTGGTGGAGGGCGGTCGCCTGCGCGCGGTGGTCGGCGACGGCGAGCCGGGGCCGGGCACGATCAGCCCCGGGTACAACCAGGCGATCGGCACCACGACGCTCTTGATCGACCCCGACCACGCCCGACGCTGGACCACCCGCTTCGAGCGTGCACCGTGATCGCCTCCCCCCGCGCCCGGCCCGAGCGCCCGCGGGTGGGCGTCATCCTGGTCGGCCCTGATCCCGACTCCCCTCGCGGCGGGGTGGCGGTCGCGGTGGGCGGCTTCGCGGCAGCGCTGCAGGCCCACGGACTGCTGGTCGACGTCGTGCCCACCTACCGCCCTGGCCGCCGGGTGCGGGACCTGCCGGGCGCGCTCATGGCCCTGCGCCACACGGTCCGCCGCGCGCGCCACGCGGGCATCGAGCCCGTGGTCTGGGCCCACGCCGGCGGACCCGTCTCCATGGCGCGCAAGGTCGCGGTGCTGCGCCGGGCCCGCCGGTTCGGGGTGCGCACCCTGCTCCAGCTCCACTCCGACCACACCGAAGCGGTCCTCTCCCAGCGTTCCACGCGGGTTCTCGCCAGACAGGGCCTCGCCCTGGCCGACGACCTCACCACCGTCGCGCCCTACTGGCAGCGGCTGGTCGCCCAGCGCCTGCGCCGCGGTCGGGTTCACGTGGTGTCGAACCCGCTGCCCGCCGCCGCCGAGCGCGTGGCCCGCACCCCCATCGTGCGCCGCATCGACGGACCCCTGCGCCTGCTGACCATGACCCACCTCGCCCCCGGCAAGGGCCTCGA
>CALATR010000214.1 GCA_937891875.1 uncultured Pseudomonadota bacterium
AGCCGGGCAGCTCGTCCAGGGCCTGGCGAGCGTTGCCCCGGATGGCGGCAGCATCGGCACGCAGGTTGTGGATCCGCGGCAGCGTGCGGCTGGCGCGGTTGACGAGCGCGAGCGCCCGCTGGTGCCGCGCGGAGCCGTCCAGCCACTCGACGATCGCCGCGGCAAATGCGCTCGCATCCTGGAAGCGATCCTTGGGATCGGGCTGCATCGCCCTGGCGCGGATCTCCTCCAGCGCCTCGGGCACCGGCGGCCCGCGGCGCGCGGGAATAGGTGGCGGGAAGCAGCTTGCAACGCGGCTGATCAGCGATCGCGGCGAGAGTCCACGGTAGGGACGCTCGCCGTAGAGCACCGCGAAGAGCACCGCGCCCAGGGCGTAGACGTCGGTGCGCGCGTCGACCTCGGCCGAGCGCCCGGCCGCCTGCTCGGGCGCCATGTAGGCAGGCGTGCCGAAGACCGCGCCCACCTGGGTCGCCTCGGAGCGGCCGGTCAGCTCCAGCGCCTCCACGCCCAGGTCGGGACGGCCCACCACCTTGGCGATGCCCCAGTCCATGACGAAGACCTCGTTGTGGGCGCCGATCATGATGTTGTCAGGCTTGAGGTCGCGGTGCACGACGCCGCGCTCGTGGGCGTAGCCGACGGCCTCGCTGGCGGTCCGCAGGTACTCGATGAGGCGGCGCAGGCTCGCGCCGGAGGCGGCGGCAGCCCAGCCTCGCGGTCCCGATGCGCGGTGCACCTCGACGATGACCTCTCCGAGCGTGCGCCCCGCGACCTCGCGCATGGTGAAGTAGGTGCGACCGTCCGGGAGCACGCCGAGGTCGTGGACCGGGACGATGCCGGGGTGCTGGAGCTGGGCCGTCGCCTGGGCCTCGTCGAGGAAGCGCTGCACCGTCAGCGGGCGGTGGTGGAACATCCACTTGAGCACCTTGAGCGCCATGCGCCGGTTCAGCCGCACGTCGCGCACGCGGTGCACCTCGCCCATCGCACCACGCCCGAGCATGCCCTCGTAGACGAGCCCATCGGGGAGCGCCAGCGGAGCCTCGGCGTCGACCTCCGGCAGGTCCTCCTCGGGCAGGCGCACGTCCTCGACCCGCTCGACCGAGCCGTCTTCGCTCACGATGGTCCGCAGCTGGTCGAGATCGGGCCCGACCGCCGTCGGCATGCGCAGGTGACTGTCGTCCGCCATGGTCTCCCCGTCGTCTCCCCGTCGTCTCCCCGGATGGGAACCCTGCCCTATCGACCGGACCCGCGTCCAGCGATGGCGAGCGATAGCAGCCCCCCTTGTGCGCGCCGAGCGGGTCAGGCACGATGACTCGCCCACAGAGGATGACTTGAGCTACGCCTCCCGCCTGCGCCGACTCCTCGTCGGCTTCCAGCCACGGCTGGAACACCTCTACCTGCTCGAGGCGTTCCAGGTGGAGCAGATGCTCGACCGGCTCCCCGCGCCGGGCGTGGCGACCCTGCTGCGGCTGGATCCATCACTGCGGACGGTCTTGTCGACGCGCTATCCGGAGCTGGAGCGGCGGGTGGGCGAGGCGTTCCGTACCGGAACCCTCACCGATGGGGACTCCGGCGATCTGCTGTGGGAGATCGCCGATCTTCTCGTCTACAACGTGGCCCCTGACCTGTTCGACGCGGTCGTCCCCGCCCCCGCGGCGGAGGCGATCCTGGAGCTGGCACCGTTCAACGGCCCGGTCGCCGACGTGGGCGCCGGCACCGGTCGCCTGGCGCTGTCCCTGGCCCGCCACGTGCCGATGGTCTACGCCGTGGAGCCGGTCAGCGCGCTGCGGACCTTCATCCGCGAGCAGCGGGACCGCCTGGGCTTCGGCAACGTCTACGTGCTCGACGGCTTCCTTCACGACCTGCCCTTCCCCGACGACGCGCTCGGTGGACTGGTCACCCGCAGCGCCCTCGGCTGGCGCCTGCACGCGGAGCTCGCCGAGGTGGACCGGGTGCTCGCCCCGGGAGGTCACGCCATCCACCTGACCGGCCTCGCCATGCGCGAGGACGCCGAGCCCCTGCACGGCCTGCTCACCGGGCGCGGCTACCGCCTGGGCAGCTACAACGAGGGGCGGACGGCGTGCCGAGCGTACGTGAAGCGCGTCGAGTAGGGGGTCACAGGTCCTCCAGCGCTCCGATCACCTCCGCCCCCGCGCCCCGCTCCTCCAGGAACGCCCTCCACCGCTCCCGCTCGGCGCGAACCGCCTTGGGGTCCAAGGCCAGGGCCTCGCGCAGCTCCTCGGCAGAGCCGTGCTCGGCGAGCAGGGCGTCGAGGCGGTCGCAGACCTCGGGCACGACCGGATCCTGCAGGGCCATCGACTCGCGGAAGCGCGGCCACAGCATGACCGCCGCCACCAGGACGGCGACGGCGAGGAACCCCACCAGCGCGACGAACTCACCGCTCATCGGATGATCCGCGGCCCCTCGGGCTCCTGGCTGGCCCGGGCGAGGGCGCCCTGGCGGCGGACCTTGGCCCAGGGCACCTCACCACGACGCACCTCGATGATGAGGACCCGCACGAGCACGGCGGCGAGGAACCACGGCCAGACGATGCGCCGGACGGGAGCCCACAGGATCTCCCGCGCGCGCTCGCGGTCTTCCACGTATGCGAGGGCCGTGGCGACGAGATCGAAGGCCAGCAGTCCGAAGACCAGCTCGGCGAGGGCCGCCCACGAAAAGGCCGTCACCACGCGGGAGATCGCGGGGATGATCAGGGGCAGGAGCACGAAGGCGAGCACGTTGCGGTAGATGAGATCGGGCAGGCCGAGCCAGCCGAGGGCGCCGTAGCGGAACAGCCCGTCCTTGTGCAGCCAGACCACCTGCAGGTAGCCCGCGATCCACCGGGTGCGCTGGGCGACCAGGCCGCGCAGGGTGTTGGGCGCCTCGGTCAGGGCGACCGCGCGGGGCTCGTAGACGACCCGCCAGCCCGCGCGCTGGACCCGGATCGTGAGGTCGGTGTCCTCGATGCGGGTCGCGTCGGGCACCCCCCCGACCGCCTCGATCGCCGTCCGGCGCCACGCGGCCGCGGCTCCGGGCACGGTCGTGATGCAGCCCAGGACATGCTGGGCCCGCCGCCCGAGGTTCAGGCCGGTCACGTACTCGATGCTCTGCAGGATGGTCAGCGGACCGCTGCGGTTGCCCACCTTGACGTTGCCCGCGACCGCCGCGAGGCCCGGATCGTCGAGCAGCGGTCGCACCAGGTGCCGCACCGCGTCTCGCGCCAGCACCGTGTCCGCGTCGACCGTCACGACCAGGTCGCTGGACGCGGCACGGATCCCGGCATCGAGCGCGGCGGGCTTGCCCTGGTTCGGGTGCATGGTGATGGCGCTCACCCTCGGATCCTCCGCGAGGTCCGCCGCGATCTCGCCAGTGCGGTCCGAGCTGCCATCGTCGACGATGACCACCTCGAGGTCGGGGTAGTCGCCCGACAGCGCGCTGCGAACAGCCCCGGCGACCACGGCCTCCTCGTTGAAGGCGGGGATGATCACAGCCACCCGCGGCCAGCCTCCCGGCGGCTCGGTCGGCGGTCCCTCGCCCTGGCGGCGCAGCCAGTCCACCGCCGACAGCACGCCAAGAGCGGTCCAGCGGAGCAGGATGGCAGCGCCGAGCAGGGCGAAGGCCCCGTCGGCGACGAGGCGCAGCACGTCCACTACAGCTGGGCCGCGCAGCTGTCGTAGGCGGCGTTCCGGGTGGTGCCGCAGGACGCCTTCGCCTGGGCCCACACGTCGTCATCCCCACCGATGATCACGACGATGTCGGACTCCTGGTCCTTGCCCCGGCGGCTCTCCGCGGTCGCCCCGAAGGTCGCGACCGTGGTCGAGATCAGGCGGGCCAGGTGGCGATCGTGGTCGTTCTTGTACGCCACCAGGGAGCGTCCCCGCGCCTCGTCCGCGAGCCCGGTGCTGATCGTGCCCACCTTGGCGCCAAAGACGGCGAGCTCCTCGTCGATGGCCGCGACGGCCTTGTCCTTGAGCTCGCCGAAGCGACCGCCGACGCCACCGTCGAGCACGGTGACCTTCACGCTGGAGGGAGGGATCCGCTGACGGGTGCCGTCGTCGTAGACGGTGGGCGGCCAGGTGGCGAGGCTGCCATCCAGCAGGAAGCCGTACTCGCGGCAGCCCATGCGCTCGCTGTCGCAGGGCTCGATCTTGCGGTCCCACACGCCAAAGATGACGTCCTGCACGTCTGGACCGACGTCCGAGGACAGGGTGAACGGCCGCTCGAGGTCGTTCGGGAAGACGGTCGTGACCGCCAGATCGATCTCCTCGCCGGTGGAGGTGATCAGCGTGCAGCCGACGTACGCCTCCTCGGTGCGGTGCACGTCGACGGGGCCGAAGCCACCGGCGGTGTAGGACAGGCGCGCCTGCACGAAGGCAGTGTCGCCGTCGTGGCGGATGGAGGTGGGCACGACCGTCCACGCGTCGGGACGCTCGTAGCAGGACTCGGTGCGGCAGCTGGCCAGGGCCTCCGCGGAGTCGGACGTGCTGCACTGCTGCTGCAGGCAGGTGGCCTCGGCCTCGGGCAGGTCGGTGTCGAGCCCGCCCAGGAGCTCCTCGAAGGTGGGCGGGGGCGGCTCGGCCGGCTCGCCCGCACAGGCGCCGGCGAGGGCGGCCAGGGCGGTGAGACAGAGGATGGCTGGCCAAGGTCGCGCAGGGTGCGTACGAGTCATGGAGTCCTCGAAGGTCGGGCGCTTGTAACCCGACGCGACGACGTGGAGGTGCGGTGCGCCTGGGCCTGTCCATGGAGACGCTGGTCACGCTGGACGACCAGGCTGCGGCCTGGGCGCGCAGTGGCGGCGGCTCCC
>CALATR010000215.1 GCA_937891875.1 uncultured Pseudomonadota bacterium
AGCACGACCGGATCGCCCAGGTTGCGCGGCCGGGTCTCGATGACCTCGGTCTCCTGGCTGTCCTCGAGGTCGTCGAGCGCGCCCGGATCCGCGTGCAGCTCCGCAGGTGGATCGGCGTCGAGCGAACCGCCATCCTCGTAGGCGACCGTCGGCTGCTCGGAGAAGCCCTCGTCCTCGTCCTCGCCCACGCCGTCCGGAGCGTCGGGCTTCTCTGGCTCGCTCGCGGCCTTGGACGCCGTCTTTCGGGGCGCCTTCGGGGGACCGGCAGCCCGGGTCGACGCCGGGATGGCGGTGAGCGTGGATCCCTTGTCGCCGAGCAGGCTGCGGCGCTTGCGAGCCATGTTGTCTACTCCGACCAGACCGCAGCGAGCGCGTCCGGAGCGTTGCCGCGAGCGACGACGTCCTTCACGTTCGACAGGGCATCGGGGTGGATGGCCACCTGCATGCCCGCGGGGGTTGCGATGGACGTGACCATGCCCAGCTCGTGCAGCACCATCACCGCCTGCTCGGCGGTCTCGGTGTGCTCGGCCGGCAGGCCGCGCCAGAGGTTGTCGAGGCGGGTCGTCTGCCCGCCGATGTACTCACGCTGGACCATGGCATCGAGCATGCCACGGACCACGCCGCGACGGGTGTTCTCGTCCGTCGGAAGGCTGTCCGCGCCGTCCCACCACGTCTCCATGTTGCCGAAGCTGCGGAGCTGGTCGAGCATGTCGTCGTTGTAGGCCAGCCGCTGCAGCGGCGCGCCGGCCATCACCTGCAGCCGGAGCACCTCGAACGGATGGACCTGCAGGGCGCGCGCGGTGGCGTGCAGGTCATGGGGCTTCAGATCCTCAAGCATCGTCGGCCTCCTCGTCCCCGTCGGGCGGGAGCAGGCGGTCCACGTCGACCGCGGTGAACGTCAGCTCGACCTTGGCGCCAGCGAGTGCCGTCGCCTGACCGGACACGCCCTTCAGCGCGTCGGCGAGCTTGCCCTGGAAGGTCGCGGCCATGCCCGGGTGCAGCTCGACCTCCATGGCCAGCAAGCCCTGGTGACCGCCGTACGCCGCCTGGCCCGCCTCGATCGGGGTGCCCTTGGCGGCGGAGTACAGCCCCTGGACCACTCGACCCGCGACCTCGGTCAGCAGGTCGGCGTCGCGGCCGTCCCACGCGGAGTGGACCTCCTCGGAGACCGGGGTGACCAGCATGGCCACGCCACCCTCCTCGTCCCCGTCGACCGCGTAGACCACGTCGATGGCCATCGCGGGCGCGTCCACCTGGGGCTCCTGCAGCAGGTCCGCGAGGCGCGACTTGAGCTTCTCGCCGTTGGCCTTGTGCGCGGCGATCGCGGCATCCCGGTAGGACGCGGGCAGGGCGTCGAACACGGACGGGTTGCGCTCGGTCGCCTGGAAGTCCTCGAGTGCCTGCTTGAGACCCTCTTCCTCGAGCGTGCGGGCGAGCTTGGCGTCCCGGGCGCGCTGGGCCTCGGTCCAGGCCACATTGCGCTCCGCGAGCTGGGCCGCCTGGCGCCGGAGTGAGGCAAAGATGAGGTGGTACGCCTCTTCGTGCGCACCGCCGGCGCGCTCCTCGAAGGCCTGATCCGCGCGATCGCGGCTCTCCTGCACGGCCGTCAGCTGTGCCTGCAGGTTCGCAATCGAGGTGCGGATCCGCTCCAACTCTTGATCAAACTCGGCAAGCTGCGCCTTGTGCTGCTCGGCCGCCTGCGCCTGCATGCGCTGTACGGCAGACAGGGCATCGGCCACTGTCTTCGGCGCCTCGTCCTGGCTCATGGGGTCTCCGGGTGGGCAGGCCCGTACCCTAGCAGCTTTCTACTCGTCGCTGCATGCGCCCCACAAGCCGACGTTGCCCGCGCTCGCCGCATCAGCGGCAGCCTGCAGCTCGTTGACGTACCGCAGCTTGTCGAAGTCGAACTCCTCGTACAGGCGTACCAGGCCGCTCTCCACCATCCACACGTTGAGGTTCTCCTCCTCCTCCGACTCCGGATCGACGAGGAAGACCCATGCAAGGGTGCGCCCGAAGGCCCCTTCGCAGGTGATGTCGAACTCCAGGAGCACGTCCTTGCCGAGAATCCTGTCCTCGAGGGCATCGGTGGCTTCCTGGGCGAAGCACTCGGCCGGGTTGCCCTCGTGGGCCACCTCGGGGGCGTCGATGCCGAGCATGCGGAAGCGCTCGCCGAGCACGTCGTCGCCACAGCGGGTGATGTCGAAGGTGTCCCCGTCGAGCACGCAGTCGACGGTCTCGACCCGGGAGGGGGCGCAGGTGTTGGACTCGGTGATGGGCACGCCGTCATAGGGCGGCAGATCCACCGGGACCCGGTAGCAGGCGGCGAGGACCAGCAGCGGCAGCAGGCGGCGCATACAGGCAGTGTAGCGGTGCGCCGAGGCTGCGGGTACACCCGAGGCGGATCGTCACAGGAGGGAGCGTGAGCGGCGGCCGACTCTGCACATCGATCGCGTGGCTGGCACTCCTGATGGCGTGTAGCCCCCGCGCCCTCGCTGCCGAGCCCGAGGCGCCCGCCCAGCAGGTGGTGGTGCCCGAGGTGACGCTCGGCGGAGACTGGGTCATCGTCGAGGAGTCGCCCCGAGAGCTGGTGCTGCGCCTGGGCGACAGTCCCCACGGCGTCCGGGTGGTGCTGGCCGAGACCGAAGGAGGGAGGCGGATCGGCGTCGCCCCGATCCACGACGGGCGCACCCTGGAGCTCCGCGACGGCGACGTGACGACCCCGGTCTTCGCCTGGCCGTTCCCTGACCATCCGCTGACCGCCGCCAGCGTGGAGGTCGAGGGGCCGGATCTGGTGGTGCGCCTGCAGGGACCGCCCCTGCAGGACGTGACCGACCACCCC
Organism: uncultured Pseudomonadota bacterium; assembly: GCA_937891875.1. GTDB lineage: Bacteria > Myxococcota_A > UBA796 > UBA796 > REDI01. The sequence continues at coordinate 2,840 of CALATR010000215.1, forward strand.
GACGCGCCCGCGGATCCGGTGCTGTGCTGGGTGCGGATCCGCCCGCGCGGCTCGACCTGGCGGTTCGCCCTGCGCGGGGTGCACCGGATCACCGTGCCCGCCCTCGACAGCATCGAGTATCGCGGCGTGGAGCGCGTGTGGGAGGACGACTGGGGCTGGTTCGCCGTGCAGACCGACGCCCCCGCGATCACCGGCCACCAGGACGGCACCCGCCTGGTGTGGGACACGAGCCCGTCCATCGACCTCGCCCAGCCCTACCCCAAGACCGGGATCACCTGGACGCCGCGCTAGGCGTCAGTGCTCCCACAGGGGCGGCACGCCGACCTGGGCGTCGGGCCACTCGCCGCGCACCATGAAGGTGCCGATCTCGGCGGGCGCGGACACCGCCTCGGCGTCGGGCTGGAAGCGATCGGGACAGAAGGTCCAGTACGTCGGGCAGTCCGCGGGGGTCGCGCCCAGCACGACCTCGGCGGGAGGCAGTCGCTCGGCGATGACCTCGGCGATCAGCACGTCGCCTTCGTCCTCGAGCAGGGCGATGATCGCGTCGTGCTCGGGCAGGTGCCACAGGCCCCACTCGATGATCCCGGACA
>CALATR010000216.1 GCA_937891875.1 uncultured Pseudomonadota bacterium
CCTGCTCCGAATGTTGGCCCATGACCTGAACAATCCGCTGACCGCCATCCGGCTGCTCTCGGAGATGCTGGTCTACGAGGTGACCGGCGACGAGACCCGCCAGGACCTGCAGGACATCCTGGAGGCGTCCGACCTGGCCGCCGCCCTGGTCGAGAGCGTGTCCGCCTACGCCAAGCTCGGCCTCGCCGACCGCAACCGGCCGCAGACGGTCGACCTCGGTGCGATCCTGGCGGAGACGACGCGCCGGCCGTGCCTGACGAAGAGCGTCGAGTACGACGCACCGCGCATGCCGATCACCCTGCGCGGCGACTCGAACGCCATCAAGCAGGCCGTGCTCGACCTGCTGCTCAACGCCCGCCGCCTGTCGGAGGGCAAGCACCCGGTCCAGGTCACCCTCGAGGTCAAGGCTGACAGCGCCCAGGTCGCCGCGCGCACCCGACTGGTCGAGGCGTACGCCGGGCTCGACAGCCTGCGCCACCCCCACGGCTCCACCCCCCTGCGCGACGCCCGCACGCCGGTCAGCCCCACCGGGCTGGCCCACGCTGAACAGCTTGCAAACAGCATGGGCGGCCAGCTGGACATCGTCGTGGCGGATCGGATCGTGACGTTCGCCCTGGAGCTGCCGCTGTCCCGCTGATCCGGTACCGCCCGCGGATCGTCCGCCGCTGCTAGGCTCCCGGCCATGTCCGAGCTCAGTCCTGGTGCCCGCTTCGGTCCCTACGTCGTCGAAGGCTTCATCGCCGGCGGAGGCATGGGGCGGGTGTACGCCGCCAAGCACCACGTCTACGAGCAGGCCGCCGCGCTGAAGGTCCTGCACGATCGCTTCGCCGCCGATCCGCGCTGGCACCGCAGGTTCAGCGAGGAGGGCCTGCTGGGGCTGCAGCTCAAGCACCCCTGCGTGCTCTCCGCGCGCGAGCTGGTCGAAGAAGGCGCGCAGGTCGCGATCGTCATGGACCTCGTCCGCGGCGGCAAGACCCTGCTGTCGGTCATCGAGCGCGAGCACACGAACGGCCTCGAGCTGGGCGACGCCCTCGCGGTGTTCCTGCAGATCCTGTCGGGCGTCGAGTACCTGCACGAGCGTGGCATCGTGCACGGCGACCTCAAGCCCGAGAACGTGCTCATCGAAGGCAAGGCCCGCGAGCCCCGCTCCTGGCGACCCCAGGTCACCGACTTCGGCACCGTCTCCCTCATCGCCGATCCGGTCCTCATCGACGGCAAGGCCGCGGTGGTCGCGAGCCCCCGCTACGCCTCCCCCGAGCACCTGCGCGGCAGCGACCAGCTCGAGATCCGCTCCGACGTGCACGGCCTCGGCCTGCTGCTGCACTGGCTCCTCTCCGGCGAGCACGTCTCCGGCGCGCGGACCGTCGCCGAGGCCAAGGAGGCGCTGGGCAAGGAGCTGTCGCTGGTCCACCTGGTCGACCAGCCCGAGGCCCTGCAGGACGTGGTCCGCACCGCCATCTCCCGGGATCCGGACGCCCGCTACAAGGACTGCCGCGCCCTCGCCCTCGCCATCCGTGGGGTCCTCGACGACCTCGGCGTGGGCCTGGAGCTGGAGGACCTGCAGTCGGAGCTGGCGACCGAGATCATGGAGGAGCGCGCCCGCGCCCAGAAGGCCCTGCGCCGGGGCGACGGACCGGACCCGAGCCCGAACGACACCGACCTGGGCGACGTCCTGGAAGAGGCGGGCGCGACGACCGCTCCGCCGCCGGTGGCTGGTGGCAACGGGGCGGAGGGCGCCCGGGATGTGGCGGGCGACGGGGATGTGGCGGGCGACGGGGATGTGGCGGGGAGTGACGGTGAGGCGGCGAGCGCTGAGGTCGTGGCGGGGAGTGACGGTGAGGCGGCGAGCG
>CALATR010000217.1 GCA_937891875.1 uncultured Pseudomonadota bacterium
GATCCGCGGCGTTCTACCGGCGACTCCGGGAACGACCGGAGGTGAGCGCAGTGGTCTTCGTAGCCATGGGAACCTCCAGTCGTTGGTTGGATGAGAGGGTCTACCCTGCCTTCTACGGCCGGTCCAGCCCGAAGGCGTAGCTGCCCGATCCCGAGTAGCTGCTGACCCGCCAGTAGTAGTAGCCGGTGCTGCCGCTGTAGCTGATGGTCTCCTCCGAGCTGCCCGAGGTCGAGCTGGCCCGGACGCGCCAGCGACCGCCGCTCCACTGGTACAGCTCGAGGTCGAAGTCGGCGCTGGTCGGCCCGGACAGGCAGCCGTCGTGGGTGCCGGACGAGCTGTAGTAGTAGGTGCCACCGGGCTCGGCGGCGGACGCCCCGGAGCCGGAGAGCGAGCCGCTGGTCATCGTGGCGTAGCCGGTGCAGCCGGTCCCGCCGCCGCCGCCGCCGCCGCCGCCGCCGCCGCCGCCCGAGGATGGGCTGCCGACGCCGACTTCTGCCCAGGCGTCCTGCACGGTTGCGTACTGAGCGCTGCTGGTGCCGAAGAGCGCTCCGGCCGCGTTCAGGTGGGCGGTGCGGGCGCCGCTCATGTTGGTCGACGACGTCATGTACGAGGTCAGCGCCAGGTACCAGATGTCCGCCGCGTCGCTCGCCGACATGGACGTCACCGTGGTCACCGACTTGCTGCTGTCGGGGTGGGTGCCGCCGTTGACCATCAGGTAGAAGGCCAGGTTCGGGATGCCCGAGTTCCAGTGCACGCCGCCGCTGTCGGCGCTGCCGGTGTAGCGCGTCGAGTAGTGGTCCCGGGACGAGCCGTCGTTGGTGGGGTCGCCCATGTAGCGGAGCGCGTCGCCGGACACGCCGGGGGTCCAGCACGCCTCGCCGATGTTCCAGCGGTCCGCGCCCGAGCCCAGGGTGTCGAGCTCGACCATGGCGCCGAAGACGTCGGCGTAGCTCTCGTTCAGGGCGCCCGACTCGTTGCTGTAGGTCAGGTTCGCCTCGCTGCTGATGACGCCGTGGGTGAGCTCGTGGCCGACGATGTCGAGGGTGGTGAGTGGGCCCGACGTGCTCCCGTCGCCATCCCCGATGACGATCTTGGTGCCGTCCCAGTAGGCGTTGACGTAGCCGCTGCTGTAGTTGACCAGCACGGACTGCACGCCGCCGCTGCCGGTCAGCGACGAGATGTAGCCGGGGCCGTTGCTGCCGTTGATGCCGCTGCGGCTGTGGTTGCTGGCGTAGTAGTCCAGGGTGCGCGTGGCGGCCCAGTGGGCGCTCACGGCCTCGCGGTCGGCGGCGTCGGTCCAGACGTCGTCGCTGTCGGTGACGTAGTAGAGCGAGCTGGTCGTGTTCCCGTAGGTGTAGGTGCCCAGGTTCGCGCTGGTGTCCTCCAGATAGTAGGTTCCACCGTTGTTGTAGGAGCTGAACGACACCGTGCCGTTGTAGTTGGAGGTGCCGCTGGCGGTGTGGAGGTTCTCGTAGGTCCACACCAGCTCGCCCGTGTGGGCATCGACGAACACGACCGGGCGGGTCGGGGGCAGGTCGGCGGAGAGCTGCTCGAGCTGCACGCGCCACGCCAGGTGGTCGTCCTTGTCGTGGCGGAGGACGAAGAGGTCGGCGACGGGCTCGGAGGTGAGCTGCAGGTCCATCTGGTCGAGCGCCAGCGCGATGGCCTCGGCGGCGTCGATGTCGGCGCCGACGTCGAGGTCGATGCCGGTGAGGCGATCGTCGGTGAGCGGGCCGGGCCGGCCGTCGGGCTCGAAGTGGGCGATCAGCTCGCCGCCGAAGACGGGCACGTCCTCGAAGGTCTGCTGGTAGCGCACGTGGGCCCAGCCCAGGGAGTCGACCTGGGAGCGCATCAGGGTCAGGCCGGTGCCTTCGAGTCCGGGCTGGGAGAGGGTCGGCGCGACCAGCTCATCGGCGAGCTCGCCGGCGAGTCCGATGGCGTCGGCCCCGTCGAAGACCGGGGGGGGCGCGTCCAGGGCGGCGGGGGACTCGTCCGGGGCGGCGCAGGCCGTGGGGAGGAGGGCCAGGAGGAGGAACCAGGAGCGGTGCATGGAGGACCTCGGGGTGGGGTTGGCTTGCGCCGAAGACCCTCCCACGACAATTCCTTACAACTCAATGACGGGCATACCTGACGTGCGAGCGAAATTTTTCGGATACCTGGACAGTACGTTGACAACGCATCACGGCGTTCTGCGAGCGAGAACGTCGAGAACCGCGGCCCGGGTCTTCGGTGGGAGCTCGTCGGCGCGAAGCTCGCCTCGGTGGACCATTCCGGCGAAGGAGCTCACCAGATCGGGGTCGTCGTGGATGTGTTCGTCGAGCTCGGCAGCGGTCCCGGGGTGGGAGAAGTACGTGCGCCACTCCTCGGAAGAGGGACGGTCCGGGTCGTCTTCGGGCGGTTCGTCCGCTGGTTCGCGCTCTTCGGCAGCCGCGCGGAAGTCGTCGACGAAGCTCGCCGAGGGGTCCCACTCGCCGGCAGCCAGATCGGAGATCACGCCGTCCAGGAAGTCGGTCAGCTGCTCGGAGCCCTCGAAGGCGGCGGCGTCCGCGATGACGCCCAGCTCCACGAAGTCGGGCGGCTGATAGAGCGGCGGCTCCTCCGGTGCGCGCAGGGTCAGGTCGACAGTCTGGCCGGGAGCCGCGCTCACCCGGACCGGCCTGGCGCGGGCAACGATGAGGGGGAACAGGGCGCTACGCCGCTCGAGCTGGACGGCGCAGGTGGACGCCGCGATGGTGAACGCGCTCGGTGCATCGCGCACGTGGTGCATGACGCCGCAGCCGCGCAAGATGACGACCGCCTCGGAGAGCTCCAGATCCTCGGGCAAGGGGCTTCCGTCGTGGTCGACCACCGTGATCCGCAGCGTGGCGGTCTCGCTCTCCCACACCCCGTCGCAGCTGGTCGTGGAGCCAGGCTCGGCGCCGGACCAGCGGACCTGCAGCCAGCGCCCGTCGATGTGTCCCGGTGGGATGTCGTTGCCGGTCTGCTGCAGGAACACGCGGCTCGATCCTGACGGTTCGGACACGACCACGGTGAGCCGTCCCTTCAGCACGCCGCTGCTCCGGGAGATCAGGTCGACCGTGCCCTCGTCGAGGCCGGCGTCCCGGTCGACGGTGGCCGACGACGCGATGAGCTCGCCGTCTGGGCCCTCCCAGTACGGGCTGGCATTATCCGGCGTGAACGCGGAGATGTCGCAGGTGACCACCGCGCCTCCCGTCCAGTCCGCACGATCGGCGAGGCGGTCGTAGTGGGGACGGATCCCATCGGGGACCGCGGTCAGGTCGGGGACGGGCTGGGGGGAGCGGGCTGGGGCTCTGGCGCCGGTGGAGAGCTTCTGCACGTCGGTGGCGCCGTAGTCGTGCATCGGTCCGACCTGCAGCGGGGTGGTCGCGGGCAGGGAGAGGGGCAGGGCGACGAAGCCGAGCAGGATGGCGAGCAACGAGCCGACCACGGCGAAGAGGATCCAGCGGCGGTCCCTGCGCGCGTTCATGGGTCCATCTCGTCGAGGTGCGCGGTGACCGCGGCGCGGGTCTGGGGCGGCAGGTCGTCCAGGCGACGGTTCGTCCTTCGGTCCATGAGTCCCCCCGAGTTGCCACGTTGAAGCTGGCTAACTGGAGCCCGTGCTCAGCGCCCGCGCTCCTGCAGCTTCGCCTCCACCGCGGCCCGGGTCTCGGGCGGCAGGTCCTCGAGCTGCGTCTCCCCGGCCTCCACGGACGTCGCGAAGAAGTCGATCACCTGCTCGTTCTCGACGATCTGCGAGTCCACCTGGGCGGCGACCTCCGGATCGGAGAGATCCCCGCCGCTGAAGGTCTCCTCCGGGGGCAGCGGTTCCTGCTGGGCCTTCGCCAGCTCCTCGAACATCGCGGGGTCCCAGTCGCCGTTCAGGATGCTCTGCAGCAGCTCCTCGAAGGCGTCGGCCATGGCGTCGGAGCCGAAGTACGCGGCGACGTCGGCGGCCGTGGAGAGCTCGATGAGGTCGGGGGGCTGGTAGAGCGGGGGCTCGGGCGGGGCGCGCAGGGTGACGTCGACGTTGCCGCCCGCCGGGACGTCGATGATGACGGCTTCCCCGCGGTTGGCGATGAGGGGGAAGGTGGAGTTGCGGCGCTCGACCTGCAGGGCGCAGCGTCCGGCGGGAACGGGGAGCTCCGCCTCGTGGGCGGCCGGGCTCATGAGCCCGCACCCGCGGACCACGATCAGGGGGGGCTGCGTGCCGTCCTCGGAGTCGGGTGGAGAAAACTCCTGCCCCCGCTCGTCGAGCACGGTCAAGGTCAGGGTGCCGGTGTCGCGCTTCCACACGCCGTCGCAGCCCACCGTGGTGCCGGGCTCTGCGCCGGACCAGCGCACCTGCAGCCAGTCGCCTTCCAACGACCCGGAGGGCGAGGTCGCCATGTCCGGAGCCAACACCCGGGAGGAGCCTGACGTCTCGCGCACGGTGAACGTGATCCGCCCGTCGACGACCGGGGTGTAGAACCGCGACACCACGTCGACCGAGCCCTCGAGGTGCACGCCCTCGTCCATGTCGAGGAAGGCCATCTGGGGCATCACGAAGTCGTCGAAGTCGGGGTCCCCTGGGGCGGGATCCGGCTCCCTCGGGGACATCAGCGCGCCGATGTCGCAGGTGACGACCGCCCCGTCGATCCAGTCCGCCCGGTCGTGGGCGCGATCCCAGTGCTCGCCGTATTCCACGGGGAGATCCTCGCGCGTCGGCACGGGCTGCACCGCCGGCGCCGGGATCTCCGGCCGGTCGGGGTTGAAGGTGTGCACGTCGGTGGCGCTGTAGTCGTCCATGACGACCGCGCGGACCGGCACCGGCGCGGGCAGGGCCATGGGCAGGGCCACGAAGCCGAGCAGGATCGCCAGGACGGCACCGACCACGGCGAAGAGCACCCAGCGAAGCCGACTCCGGCGATCCATCCTTCCTCCCTCGTCCATCCGTACGTTCGATCGACGCGCGGTTCCCCCCGTCTGACAAGACGTTACGCGGCGGCCTGGAGATTTCATGCCTGCGATCACCACCTGGAACGTCAATGGCCTGCGTGCGGCCCTGCGAAAGGGGCTGCCCGACTGGCTCGAAGAGAACGCCCCCGACGTGCTCATGCTGCAGGAGATCCGCTCGCTTCCGGAGCAGCTGCCCGCCGAGTGGCGCGAGCCCGCGGGGTGGCACGTCACCTGGCACCCCGCCGAGAAGAAGGGCTACAGCGGCGTCGCCACCCTCACCCGGGAGCCCCAGGAGGTCCTGGCCACCGGCCTGCCCGGCGAGGACGACCCCGAAGGCCGCGTGCTGCAGGTCCGCTCCCGCGGCATCCGGCTGGTCAACGTCTACCTGCCCTCGGGCAGCTCCGGGGACGAGCGCCAGGCGGTGAAGGAGGCGTGGATGGAGCGCTTCCTGCCGTTCGCGGCGGAGCTGGCCGCCCTGGACGAGCCCGTGATCCTGGTGGGCGACCTGAACATCGCCCACACCGAGAACGACATCTGGAACCCGACCGGCAACAAGAAGAACTCGGGCTTCCTGCCCCACGAGCGCGAGTGGTTCACGAGCCTGCTGCAGACGGGCTGGAGCGATGTCTACCGCGACCACTTCGGCGACGTGAAGGGCCCGTACAGCTGGTGGTCGAACCGCGGCCAGGCTCGGGCGAAGGACCGGGGATGGCGGATCGACTATGCCCTGTGCAACGCGGCCATGGCAGCGCGGGTGCAGGAGGTGGCGGTGGATCGCCAGGCCGGGATCACGGTCAGCGACCACGCGCCGGTCACGGTGAGGGCGACATGAGCGGCCAGCGGTCGGACGACGCCGACGACATCGTTCGCGACGCGGTCGAACGCTTCGCCGGCGACCACCGGGTGCTGTTCGAGGCCTTCGCCGAGGCGGAGCACGTGGCCCTCAACCGGGCCAGCTGGAACCAGGCGCCCCTGAACCACAACAGCCACAAGGGCGACCAGGCCGAGGCCCTGCGCCGGGGCGAGGATCCGCTCTTCCCCGAGGAGCTGGAGCTGCTCGGCGATCTCGACGGCGTCTCGGTCGCCCACCTGCAGTGCAACGCCGGCCAGGACAGCCTGGGACTGGCCCTGCGCGGAGCGGCGGTCACGGGCATCGACCTGTCGGACACCGCCATCGAGTTCGCCCGGGAGCTGTCCGGAAAGACGGGGATCCCCGCCACCTTCGTGCGGGATGAGATCCTGTCCTGGACCCACGCCACGGACGAGCGCTTCGACGTCGCCTTCGCCAGCTACGGGGTGCTGGGCTGGAACCGGGACCTCGGAGCGTGGATGCGCGGGGCCCACCGGGTGCTCAAGCCAGGCGGGCGCCTCGTAATCATGGAGTTCCATCCCGTGGTCTGGTCGCTCGGACAGACGCTCGCGCTCACCGGCGACGACTACTTCGCGCCCGGGCCGTTCGCGGAGCCGGTCAGCGACTACGTGGCTGAGACGCTCGACCGGGACCCCCTGCCCAACGAGCACGTGGCCCACGGATTCCAGCACTCGCTGGCCGAGATCGTGCAGGCGGTGGTGGACGCGGGGCTGCAGCTGCGAACCCTGCGCGAGTACCCGCACAGCAACTACGCGCGCCTGTCTCCGGGCCTGGTCGCCGGTCCGGACCGGACCTGGGTCTTTCCGCAGGGGAAGGCGAGAATCCCCTTGATGTTCGGCCTCGTGGCGGATCGTCCGACGAACGAGGCGTGAGGCGGCGGGGTATGGTCCGTCGCGAGAGGAACGCATGACCAGACGCCGAAGCGAGACCTGCCGGGTGGCGGTGCTGGACGCCACCGTCGAGATCATGGAAGAGCGCGGCTACCTCGCGCTGACGGTCGAGGAGGTCGCCCGCCGCGCCCACGCCGGCAAGCAGACGATCTACCGGCACTGGGGCGGCAAGCAGCGTCTGGCCCTGGACGCCTTCGCCCACAAGATGGCCAGCCACCTGACTGCCCCCGACCATGGCAACGTGCACGATGACCTGCGGGCCTTCGTCGACGAGCTGGTGGTGGCGGTGCGCGCACCCAACAAGTCCATGCTGATCGCCGGCCTGCTGGCCGAGGCACACGCCGATCCGGAGTTTGGACGCGCCTTCCGGGACGCGTACATCGCGACCAAGCGCCGCCCGCTGCTCACGGTCTTTCAGCGGGCGATCGCCCGGGGCGAGCTGACCGCGGAGGCCGACCTCGACGTCATGGTCGACCTCACCTACGGGCCAGTCTGGTACCGGCTGCTCTTCACCGGTGCGGGCCTGGACGATGCCTTCGTGGACGGGCTCATCGCTGCGGTGATCCGATCGGCGCGACCGCTTCCGTCCCGGCCAGCCGCGGAGGGTGCTCGCCCGGATCTGGCGCACTGATGCGCCTGCTGCCACTGCTGATCGTCGCGGTCCTGCCCTCCGCCGCCCTCGCCGCGGACGAGCCGGTGCTCAGCCCCGATCGCCCGGGCGTCGGCGAGAGCCCCGGGACCCCCGGGGTCGGTGCCTTCAACGTCGAGAGCGCCGCGACCCTGACCTTCGTCGAGGGCGACGTGCACCCGGGCCTCCAGGGAACCCGGATCCGGGTCGGAATCGCCGAGAACGTCGAGCTGCGCGCCGTCGTGCCCGACGTGGTGTTCCAGCGTAGCGAGGTCGTGCTCGGTCCCATCGGTGCGGGAGCCAAGATCGCCGCCCGAGCCAGCGACCGCTTCTCCCTGTCCGTCGTGCCGGAGCTGCTGATCACCTTCGATGGCGAGGCTGGCTGGCGGGTCTCCGCGAACGGTGGGTTCGAGGAGGGCAAGGTCACCCTGTGGCTGAACGCGACCACGACCGTGTTCGACAGTGACCTGCACGTCTTTGGCGGCGGTGGCGCCTCGGTGGCCATCGACAGCGGCGGCATCTACATCAACGCCGGTCGGGAGGTGGTCTACCGAGACACCCTGGTCGGTGGCGGCGGCTGGTGGAGGCTGCGGTCGAACCTGCAGGTCGACGCGGGGATCGACCTGTGGCTGGACGGCCCGGACATCATCGCGGTGCCCCAGATCGGCTGCTCGATCGCGTTCTGACCGGCGGGACCTGAACTTCGGCCGTTCACCCGCGTTCCACGAAGTCACGGCGAGTTGACGAGCGGGCGCGCAGAGCCGTCTACGCTTGCGACTCGGGCGGCAGAGTCCCCCCAAAGGCCGCCCCTGGGGAGGTCCTCGTGCGCTTGCTGTCCCTCATCGCGCTCTCCATGGCCGTGCAGGCCTGTGGAGGCGGCGAGTGTCTGGACGTGCCCACCGCGCCCGCCCACGTGGTGTTCGAAGACGCCACGATCGGGGAGCGCGCGCTGCAGGTGCTGCGCCTCGAGAACACCTGCGAGGCCGAGCTGGCGGTGTCCTCGTCCGAGCTCATCGGCGACGCCCGCTTCGAGCTCAACGACGACGCCGCCGCCATCCCCGGCCTGGGTGACGCGCCCTTCGCGGTGGCGTTCACGGCCGATGGCTACGGTACTCACGTCGCCGAGCTCGCCGTCACGACTGCGAACGGCACCACCACCGTCGTGGTGTCCGGCACCGCCGATCCCGACCAGGACGGGGACGGCGTCGATGCCTACCTGGCCGGCGGCACCGACTGCGACGACACCGATCCGGACGTGGTCGAGGCCCGCGAGGAGGAGGTCAACGGCCGGGACGACGACTGCGACGGACTCGTGGACGAGGACTTCATCCGCGCCGGCGACATCGTCATCACCGAGGTCATGATCTCGCCGGTCGCAGCCACCGGTCAGGCCGGCCAGTGGGTCGAGGTGCGCAATGCCGGCAGCCGCCGGGTGGATCTGTCGGGCTGGACCCTCTCCGGACCCAGCGGCCGCTACACGGTCGAGCCGGGGCTGCAGCTGTCGGGCGGCGAGTACGCCGTGCTCGGCTTCGAGGCCGACACCAGCCTCAACGGCGGCGTCGAGCTGGACGGGCTGCTCACCGGTGGCGAGACCGCGCTGCCCACCCAGGGCTGGTTCTTGAGCCTCGCGGTCGAGGGGCGCGCGATCAACGTGCTGTCCGACAAGAAGTGGCCCCAGGAGAACGGCCACTCGGTGAACCTCGACGCCGAGGTGCTGGACCCCGCCGTCGCGACCCGCGCCGAGAGCTGGTGCGTGGCCAGCACCGTGATGCCCAACGGCGACTTCGGCACGCCGGGGGCCCGGAACGACCTGTGCCCGCAGTTCGACCACGACGGCGACGGGCTGTCGGTGCTCGACGGCGACTGTGACGACACCGACGCGGACGTGAACCCCATCGCCTTCGACGTGTGGGACGGGGTCGACAACAACTGCGACGAGGTCGTGGACCTGGTGGTCGGCGCGGGCGCGGCCCAGGGGATCATCCAGGGCAGCGGCATCCGGCTGGGCAGTCACGTCCGGGGCACGTCGGACAGCCTGCTCATCGTCGGCACCGCGAACAACTCGACGGCGCTGTACGTCGTGCCCTTCGGCAACGCGATCGGCGACGGCATCCAGCCGATCGGTGACGTGCTCTCCGGCTGGTACGAGGAGTCGGGCACCGCGAGGGTGGGGGCCATCACCTCCTCCGCACCGCTGCACGACGTCGATGGGGACGGCGACGACGACGTGGTCGTGCTCGGTCGGCCGGCGAACTTCTACCAGGAGACCACCTCCTACGACTACCTGTGGGTCTACGACGGGCTCCCCGCGGACACGATGACCGCCAGCGGCAACGACGACGCCTTCCTGGTCGTGCGCGACCCGCTGGACGGCAACGGCTCCGACGGGGTCGAGGCCCTGCTGGACCTGGATCTGGACGGCGATGGCACCGCGGACAGCGTGTTCGGCCACGGCTCGTACAAGGGCACCGTGGAGGGCTTCGATCGCGTGAACAAGGGCCGGGTGTGGGTGCTGGACCTGGCGGGTGCGAGCGGGCGCGTCGACCCCGGCGACCTGATGGTGGCGTCGTGGACCGGGGAGAACGACTTCACCGGCCTCGGCGACTCGCTGTCCGGCGGTGACGTCGATGATGATGGCTACGACGACATCATCGTCATGGACGTCGACCCGTTTGCCGCGATGGAGACCGACCGTCGGGTGCAGATCCTGTCCGGCAGCGCGGACTACGCGGCGGACACCACGGTGGAGGCGGCGAGCTCGCTGATGATCACCGGGCTCGCCCAGCGCAACAGCCAGAACGACCAGGACGTGCAGGCCCCCCTGCTCGCCGATCTCGACGCCGACGGCGACATGGATCTCGCGATCCCTGATCCCTACGCCTCCAGCGTGCGGATCTTCCACGACGCGAAGAACCTCTCGGGCGAGGTCGCCGCGGCGGACGCGGATCTCGTGCTCACCGGCACCGGCGGGTTCGGCACCCACCTCGTGCTCGGCGATCCGGCGGGGGACGGCACCCTGCACCTGCTGGTCGGCGCACCCACCAACGACTTCCGCGACTCGAGCGGGCGGGCCTGGCTCTTCCCCCAGAGCGCGCTGGGCGGCACCGGAACGGTCGACACGACTGCGGCCACTGCGGCCTTCGGCGACGACAGCAGCGCCTCCTTCGGCGCCTACATGGCGCTGATCGACGTGACCGGCGACGGGCGTGACGACGTGGTCGCGCCGGACATCGGCCTGTTCGGCTTCAGCGGCGGCGTCTACCTCTTCGTCGCGCCGGAGTAGTCGCCGCGCGGATCCTCGGAGCCCGGGGGCTGTTCGGCCTCCGGGCTCTCTTGCGCCGGCCGGGCGGCAGATATATAAGTAAATAATGATAAATAATCCGTCAGGTTCGAGCGAGGTCTTTCGCGCGTTGGGCGATCCGGTGCGCCAGGAGATGCTGTCCCGGCTGCGCTCGGGGGAGCACACGGCCGGCGCGCTCGGGGAGGGCCTCCCGATCAGCCAGCCCGCGGCGAGCCAGCACCTCAAGGTGCTGCGCGAGGCCGGCCTCGTGCGGGTGCGCAAGCAGGGGCGGCGGCGGCTCTACCGGCTGGCTCCGGAGCGGCTGCGCGAGGCCCACGACTGGCTGGCCCACTACCGCGCCTTCTGGGAGGCTCGACTGGACGAGCTCGAGGAGGCCCTGGATCACGACGAGAGTCTCGAAGGGGAGGATGGCGATGCGAGGTGAACTGGTCATCGAGCGCGAGCTCGCGCACCCGCCGGAGCGGGTCTGGTCTCAGGTGACGTCGCCGCGGGGTGGGGCGGCGTTCTTCCACGCGCAGGGCTTCCGGGCGGAGGTCGGCCATCGCTTCCGGGCCACGGTCCCGCGCGGGCCTGGGTTCGACGGCGCCGTGCAGGTCGAGGTCCTGGAGGTCGAGGCGCCCGAGCGTCTGCGCATGTCCTGGCGCGGTGGCCCGGTCGCGGGGGAGGTCCGGCTCACGGTCGAGCCCCTGGGCGAGGGTGGCAGCCGCCTCGTGCTGGTGCAGACCGGCTTCGATCGGGCGGAGCAGCAGCTGCTCGCGCCCGCGCTGCTCGCGGCGTGGCAGGGGCGGGTCGATGGCTTGCCCGCGGTGCTCGCCGGGGTGGGGGGAGGCGTCGGGGGCGCGTCTGCCGGGGTGCTTGGAGCGACCGTGCTGTCGGCGGTCGTGGGGGTCGCGGCGCTGCTCGCCGCGCTGGTCGGCGTGTGGCTGTGGCTCGGAGGGGCCGCGGTCGCGGGGGAGGGGGCTGGGCCGGAACGGACGGCCGGCGCCGGTGGCGAGGTCCATGGACTGGAGTCGGGCGGCGAGGTCGACCCGGCCGACGATGTGGGGGACTCGGTGCCGGGGGGGACCGGGGTACGCGGGGGCGTGCTCACCGTGTTCGAGGAGGAGATGCCCAGGTTCAACCCGCTCTACCCGCGGGGCATGGTCGATGTTCGCAGCCAGGAGCTGGTGTTCGACCGGCTCTTCTACCAGGACGCCGGGACCGGCGAGATGCGCAGCCGCCTGGTACGGAAGTTCCAGGTCCAGGACGGTGGACTGGCGCTCCTGGTGACCCTGCGCGGTGATGTCCGCTGGCACGACGGCACCCCCCTCACCGCCGCCGACGTGTGCTTCACCGTGGCCGCGCAGGTCCACGTCGACAACCCGATCGTGGGGCGGATCGACGGTGAGGGGGCCGTCGCGTGCGAAGTCCAGGCGAGCGACGCCGCGCTGCTCCACTTCGCCCGGCCCAGCGCCTACCCGCTCGATGCGGCCAGCTTCCCTATCCTGCCGGCCCACGTCTTCGGCGGGGACCCGGTGATCCCCAGGGGGCACGACTTCGCCATGCAGCCGGTGGGCACGGGACCGTTCTCGGTCAGCGTGGGTCGCCGCCGGTCGCACCTGACCCGGTACGTGAACCCACACCACGATGCACTGCTCGACGGCATCGAGATCGTGGAGGCGGGCGATCCCTTTGTCGCGGTGCGCACCCTGGCGGCCGGCGGCGTGCACGGCATGGTCGCGGTGGAGCCGGTCATGGAGGAGGCGGTCACGGGGCTCGACGTGCACGCGACGCCGTACGCGACGCAGCGTTGGGTGACCATGACGTTGAATGCGGACAAGCTGGACCTCGACCTGCGCACGGCGGTCGATGCGGCGCTCGATCGCGAAGCGCTGGTCCAGGTCGGCACCCGAGTGCCGAAGTCGCTGGCCGATCAGCACCAGCTGGCGCAGGGGCCGTTCCTGCCTGGGGATCGCCGCTATCCGGCGTCAGCCACGGTCCGCCCCGGCGCCGATCCGGCCGCGGTGGAGCAGGCGATGGAGCGCGCCGGCGCGGTGAGGGAGGCCGGACGCTGGCTGCGTGATGACGAGCCCGTCATGCTGCGGGTCGGCGTGCAGTCCGACCTGTCGACGCGGGCGCCGGGGCTGCTGGACGAGGTCCGCAACCAGCTGACCCTGCAGGGCTTCACCGTGCAGATCTACAAGGTCTCCCAGTCGGACTGGGCGACGATGACCCCCGCCAAGGCACGGCCGTACCACGTGCTCATCGGCGACCAGCGGGCGCTGACGTCCTCGGACGTGCGCGCCTTCCTCCACCGCGACGGGCCCCAGAACCTGTTCGGCCAGTCCGACCCCGAGCTCGACGCTGCCCTCGAGGGCCTGGATGGTCCGGATCGGGCCGATGCCGCCGCCGCTGCGGTCGAGGTCGTCGACCTGGTCGAGCGTCAGCGCCGGGTGCTCTTCCTCTGGAGCGAGGGTGGGCTCTCCGCCTGGAGCCCCGCCGTCCGGGGCGCCGTGATCACGCCCTACTACTTCTGGACCGAGGTCGACCGGTGGTGGCTCGAGCCGTGATCAGCGCAGGAGCACGGCTGCGCCGTAGATCCCGAGGCTGACGATGAGGATGGCCAGCTGGATGATGCCACGCAGGGCGGGGCCGGTCGCCCGTGCGGTCAGGGTGTGCACGAAGGCGAGCACGACGGCGAGGGCCACGAGGCCGATCTTGAGGTGCAGGCGACCGTAGGCCCAGGGCAGGGGAATGAGCACCACCTGCAGGATGCCGGTGACGATCGCGACGCCCATGGCGGTCCAGGAGGCCCAGCCGAACGCCCGGGCGGCGGCGCGCAGGTACTCGCGATCGGCGCCGGCGCGACGCAGGGCGACGACCAGCACGGCGAGCACGATGAGTCCACCGGTCCACACGGACGCGGCCAGGAGGTGGACCCAGCGGACGAGGTCCAGCAGCATGGGTCACTCCAGTCAGCGCTTCTTGAGGTCGCGCAGGGCGCGGAGCACGGCGGACGGACCACTCTCTTCGGTCTCGTCCTCGGCGGGCTCGCCCTTGACCCGCCGCACCATGGACGTGCTGTGGGCGGGGGGCGGGGCGCCGCGACCGCGGGCGCTGGACGGCGGGGGAGCGCCGTCGGCGAGCGGATCGTAGCCGCTGGTCGTGCGCCACGCATCGCCGCTGTTGCCGTAGCCAGCGACCAGATCGTCGATTCCGGCCGACGGGGCGTCCGCGTCCTCGAACTGGGCGGCGACGCCGAAGAGGCTCTTGATGTCGAGCTGGGACTTGCAGGCGGGGCAGGCCGCGACTCCGCCCGAGGAGTCGATGGCCTCGGGATCGAACTGGGCCCCGCAGGACGGGCAGCGGACGTGGTCGAAGTACATGGGTTCTCCGCGTGAGCCCAGAGCGTATCAAGGGGCGCGCGCGGGCACGCTCACGGTGGCGACGGTCCCGCCGCCAGGGGCGCTGCGGACCTGCAGCTCGCCGCCCAGCGCCCGGGCGAGCACCCGACTCGCGGCGAGCCCGAGCCCGAGCCCCTCCGCGGAGCGCGCGGCCCCCTCCGAGACCTGCCGCAATGGCGTCAGGGCCAGCTCGAGCTCGTCCGGCGACATGCCCGGGCCGGTGTCGCGGACCTCCACCCAGGCGTGCTCGTGGTCCCTGCCGGTGCAGACGTCGACGCGGCCTTCTTCGGTGAAGCGAGTCGCGTTGCTCACGAGGTGCCGGACAATCTGGGTGATGCGGCGGCGATCGGTGACCGTCACCGCGGGGGTCGGCGCCAGGTGCACGGCGACGCCGCGTTCGGTGGCGGCCGGGCCGAGCTCGTCGACCAGCTGGCGCGCGACCTCGGCGAGGTCGAGAGGGTCCGCGTGCAGGCGGAGAGCTCCCTGCTGGTCATCGACGAACACCAGCAGATCCTCGACCAGGGCCTGCAGGCGCCTGCCGCTGATCCGGGCGGCCTCGACCAGGGCGCGGGTGTAGTCGGGCAGCTCCTCGTCGAGCATCAGCTCGGTGGCGCCCAGGATGCCGTTGAGGGGAGTCCGCAGCTCGTGGTGGGCGGTGAGGAGCAGGCGGTGGCGGATCTCCTCCGCGCGGGCGGCCTGTTCCTTGGCGGCGGCCTCTGCGACGAGCGAGCGGATCACCTCCTGGCGATCGGCCTCGGCGATCCACTGCAGGCCACCGAGCGCGATGGTCGAGAGCAGCATCATGACCGCGAGGGGCGAGGCGGCGGTGGGGGTCAGGTCCGGGACCTGGTACACGCACCAGGCGATGCCGGCCAGGGTCGTCACCATGACCGTTGGCAGGGCCCAGCGGCTGGGGATCAGCGCACCGATCACGAGCGGGAGGAAGGCGAGGGGGATGCCCGCTGCCAGGTCGACCCCGTCCTCGGAGGTGCCCAGCATCACCCAGGTCAGCGCGGTGCCCGTGGTCGCGAAGACCCACAGGGCGGCCAGTCCCCACCGCGACCGGATGCCGACGTAGAGCAGGACCAGTGCAGAGATGAACGCACCGGTCACCCACGGATCCCCACGGAACTGCTCCGGGTAGACGAGCAGGACCACGACGACCGTCGGAATGCCCGTGCCGAGGAGCACGGCCAGGGTGGCGGCGATGACCCGGAGGCGCCGGGCGAGCGAGGCCTCGGCGATGTGCTTCGATGGGCTCGCGATGATCTGGCCGAACCAGCGGATCACCTCGGTCGTCCTCCCTCCCCGTCAGCTCCTGCCGAGATCGGCGCACCAGGGTGGCGGGTCTACTGGATCGGTCCGTACACCAGGCCCCTGAAGTCCGACATGGTGCAGGTGGAAGGCGATCTCTTCCGACAGGGCCGGGCCGCCGCCGTAGAGCTGATCCCCGCGCAGTGCCAGCCCGACGAAGGCGGCGTGGACTCGGATCTGGTGGGTCACCCCGGTCGTGATCACCGCCTGCCACAGGCGGTCGCCCTGGTGGGTCAGCTCGGTGTGGGCCTCGTACCACTGGCCCCGGTGGGGCGTGTTGCGGCCACGCTGAACGATCATCCTGGACTTTCGGCGCTTGTCATGCGCGATCGGTCGGTCGACCGCGTGCTCGGACCACGGCACGGTCCGATCGGTCTCGAAGACGTAGGTCTTGCGCAGGGCGCCGGTCGCGAACAGCTCGCGCATGTGGGCCAGCTCTTCCGGGTCGTCCGCCACCCACAGCGCGCCCGAGGTCGGCACGTCCAGGCGATGGGCGATGCCCCCGGCGAACCCGTCGGGCCACGAGATGCTCCGCCGCCAGGGCTCCGCCGCGAGCAGGTCGCGCAGCGCACAAGGACCGGATGGGTCTCGATGCGGTGCAAACGTGGGCTTGCCCGCTGCCTTGCACCACGTCGTCGCCACGTGGACCCCTCCCGGAACGGGTACCGGACGTGCCCGGACACTCCGTTCACACGCCTTGCTGTACCATGTAGTCTCAATCGCGCGCCGTACGGCGTGATCAGGGAGGTCGCTGTGAGGTTCGGATTCCTCGTCGTCGCATCGTTGCTCGTCGCCTGCGGGCCGAGCGCTGCCGAGCAGAAGGCCGCACAGGAGGCCGCAGAGGCCCGCAAGGACTGTGGCCGCACGTACTCCAGCTCCGAGAAGGTGCTCCAGGACCTGCTCTACAGCCGCGGCGTCGCCGAGGTGAAGTTCGCAGACCGCGGGGCCTACATCGACAAGTGCGTGGAGCTCTCGCTGTCCGCGGCCGAGCTCAAGTGCACCGACCCCAACCTCGCGCAAGGCCCCGAGTGCCAGGGGATTCCCGAGGAGTCGCGCAAGAAGATCACCGAGCTGCAGAAGTTCATGACCTCGCCGATGCGCGAAGAGGCCGACGAGAAGAAGGCCGAGGGCGAGAAGGCCGCGGGCGAGGCCGGCGGTGAGGCTGCTGGCGGAGGTGAGACCCCGCCGGCGGAGGGTGCCGAGGGCGGCGGCGAGTAGTTGTCGTCCGCAGAGCGCAGCGCCCCGCGCGTGCTGGTCACCGGCGCGTCCCGGGGCATCGGACGGGCGATCGCCCGGCGCTTCGGCCGTGACGGCGCGCACGTCCTGGTCGACTACCTGCGCAGCGACCAGGCCGCCGAGGCGGTCTGTGACGAGATCCGCGAGCTGGGGGGCCAGGCGTCTGCCGTCCAGGCGGACGTGCGCAACCCGGACGCGCTGAAGGAGCTGGTGGGAGCTGTCGAGGAGCGCCTCGGCGGCCTCGACGTGCTGGTGCACAACGCGGCGATCGGTGCCTTGAAGCCGGCGGATCGGTTGAGGGTCAGCCACTGGGACCTGACGCTCGAGAGCTCCCTGCGCCCGTTCTGGCTGCTGTCCAAGCTGGCCCTGCCGCTCCTCTCGCCGGGCGGCAGCATCGTCGGGCTGTCCAGCCTGGGCTCGGTGCGCCACACCCCCGGCTACGCGGCCATGGGGGCAGCGAAGGCCGGGGTGGAGGCGCTGACCCGGCAGCTGGCGGTGGAGCTGGCGCCGGACGTGCGGGTGAACACCGTGCGCGGCGGGCTCGTGCGCACGGATGCCTTGCACGCCTTCCCGGAGCACGACACGTTCGCCACAGAGGTCGAGGCGGCGACGCCCCTCGGCTCGCTCGCTCGTCCGGAGGACCTCGCAGAGGCGGTGGCCTTCCTGGCGAGCCCCGCCGCGGCGGCCATCACCGGGCAGGTGCTGGTGGTGGACGGCGGCTTCTCCGCGAGGTGACGACATGAGCGAAGGGGACGGTCCGAAGCGCGGTTTCCGCCTGGAGGTGGACCCGGAGCAGGTCGAGGAGACCGTGCGCGAGCTGCGCCGGAGGGTCCAGGAGACCTTCCGGGCGGGCGCCACCACTCGGGTGCGGCTGTCGTTCAAGGGGCAGCGGATCGGCCCGGACATCCCGCTCGCGGTGTTCCTCGCTGGCGAGGGTGTCGCGTTCTGGCTGCTGTCCCCGCTGCCGGCGCTGCTCATCAACCTCGGCGCTCGAGCGGTGCTCGACGTCGAGCTCGTCGACGAGGCCGAGGAGCTGGTCTCGGAAGGTGTGCAGCACTACCTCGACGGGGATCTGGAGCGCGCCGAGCGCTGCTACCGGCGTGCCCTGCGCAAGCGCCCCGAGGATCCGTCGGCGCTCTACAACCTGGGCGTGCTGCTCGCGGTCTCGGGCCGAACGGAGGAAGCGCGGGCCATGTACCGGGCGGCCGCCATGGGTCCCGAGGGGCACCCGGACGTGGCCCGGGCCAGCGAGGCGCTCGGCCGGCTGTAGTCCGCGGGTGGGCGGTGGCGTTCGAAACGGCATGTAGACTCGGAGGCCAGCGGGGCGCCGTGGCGCGCCTGCCTGGGTCCCGATACGGCCCGTCGGTGTGAGGTGGACGTGCAGACAGCCTGGCTCGGACGTGCAGCCGTCGTGATGCTCGCGGCGTGCTCCTTCGGCGAGTCGCGGGTGCTGGTGCTCGATGGGCCGGCGAAGGTCAGTACGGACCACCTGGGTCCGGTCGAGGGACCGTCCGCCCTGCTCTCCGACGGCAGCGTGCCCGAGGGTGTCACCTGGCGGGTGGAGCCCGACCGTATCGCGACCGTGCAGGACGGCGTGGTCAACGCGCTCGCTCCGGGGGAGGCCACGGTCACCGCGGGCTGGCAGGGCCAGGAGATCCAGTGGACCCTGGTGGTGGACCCGCGGATCAGCCTGCGCCTCGTGCGTCCGCCGGGCCAGCTCGAGGTCGGCAAGCGGCAGCCCCTGCACCTCGAGGCCCGCATGGGCGAGCAGATCGTCGACCCGGGCAAGGTGGTGTGGACCTCCAGCGCTCCCGAGGTACTCACCGTCACCGAGGCCGGGGAGGTGAAGGCCGTTGCGCCGGGCACCTCCTACGTCATCGCCACCCGGGGATCGTCGGAAGCCATGGCCGAGATCCAGGTCATCGAGGCGCCGTAGAGCACGATGGAGTTGCACACCGCATCGCTGTTGTTCAGGCGGGACCAGGCGTCTGCCTGGCCGGACCAGGTCGTCGTCGATCGCAAGCTCGGGCTGCTGGGCGTGGCCGATCCTGACGTGCACGACTCCCGCGGTCGGGCGGCGGCGCGCATGGCCCTCGACTCGGTCCGCAACCACGTCAAGCGCCACGATGACGTCATCCGCCGCTTCAACGCCCGACCCGTGCCCGAGCTGCGCACCGAGGTCCTGGGCGTGCTCCAGGAGGCGGTCCAGCGCGCGGCCCAGGAGACCTTCGCCTTCGTGAGGCGCGGGGACCCGCTGCACATCACCCTGGACGCGGTGCTCGCCCTCGATCACGAGGCCTTCGTCGCCCACGTCGGCGATGGGCGGGTCTACCTGTGCCGGCGGGGGCTGGTCCACCAGCTGACCACCGACCATCGGGAAGAGGACACCGGACTGCTCGCTGATCCGGAGGCACCCCCCAAGCGGCGGACCCGGGCGCTCGGACCGGTGCCCCGGGTGCGGACCGAGACCCTGTGCATGGAGCTCGCCCCGGCCGACCGCCTGGTGATCCTGGCGGGCCCCGTGCCGCGGGTCGTGCCCGAGACCACCCTGCACCGGGCGCTGGTCGAGTCTCCCACCGAGGAGCTCGGCGATGCGATCGCCGGCCTGGCGGGCAGCACCAGCGTCGCCGCGGTCCTGGCCCAGCTCCCCGGACAGGCGGCCCCGACCCGCCGCGAGGGAGCGGAGCGCCTGGCCCTGCTGGCCCCCATGCCGCTCTTCGCCCACTGCACCGAGCTGGAGCTGCGTGCGGTCGCCGCGGCCACCGTGCCCCGCCGCTACAAGGCCGGCACGCCGCTCTTCCTGCAGGGCGACCCGGGCACCGAGCTCTTCCTGCTGGTCGCGGGGGAGGTCGACATCGAGAGCGAGCGCGGCGTGCTCGCAACCCTCGAGCCGGGCACGGCGTTCGGCGAGATGGCGCTGCTCGACGAGCCCGCCCGCTCCGCCACCGCCCGCGCGAGCACCCACGTCGAGGCCCTGGTCATCCCGCGCGAGGCCTTCTTCAGACTGCTCCGGGGCAACCCGCCGCTCGCCGTGAAGATCCTCTGGAACATGCTGCTGGTGCTGTCCGGCCGCCTGCGCCGCACCAGTGGCGAGCTCGCAAAGCTCCGGGAGAAGCTGGGACTTCAGAGCGCATAGACGCTGACCGGCGACGGGCTGGGCTGCCCTACTCCGGCTTCGCGTTGGGCTCGATGGTGCCGTACAGCCCCATGCCCATGCGCTCCCAGCGCAGGTCCGTGGTCAGCGCACCGTTGCAGGAGTCGAAGCTGATCCAGATGAAGTGGGCCTTGCCCATGATCAGCTCCTCATCGACGAAGGTCCAGTCGCCGCTGCGGGAGTCGCCGGAGTTGTCCCGGTTGTCGCCCATCACGAAGACCTTGCCCTCGGGCACGGTGACCGGCCCCGACCAGGCCAGGCCCGAGGGACTGGCGTCGGTCAGCTTGGCGTGGGTCATGCGCCCGAGGTCTTCTTCCCACAGGGTGGCGCGCTTGGTGCGGCAGTCGTCCTCGTAGACGTACTCGCCCAGCATGCGGCGCTCCTGGACCTCGCCGTTGAGCACGATCTGGTTGTTCTGCACCTCGATCGTGTCCCCCGGCACGGCCACCACGCGCTTGATGTAGTGGGTGGCCTTGTCCTTGGGGTAGCGGAAGACGATGATGTCGCCCCGCTGGGGATCGGCCCAGTCGAGCAGCTCCCAGCGCTGGTAGTTCAGCGGGTTCGGGAACCACAGGCCGTAGCTGTACTTGGTGACGATGACGTGGTCGCCGATGAGCAGCGTGGGAACCATCGACGTCGACGGAATCGAGAACGGCTGGAAGACGAACGTGCGGATGATGATGATCGCGAGGATCGCCGGTCCCCACGTCCGCAGCACCTCGAACAGCCAGCCCCCGAACGTACGGGGAGGCTCGTCACCCTCGCCGTCGCCGTCGGACTCGTGCTCTTCGACGGCCTCGGAGTCGAGCTCCTCGTCTTCCGTCTCGTCCTCTCGCACCACCACCTCGCCCGGTGCTTGCCGGGGTGCTGCACACCGGCCAGGGTCGCGCGTCGTATCGGATCGCCCTCACGAGGGCCACCCGCCCAGACCGACGTGGACGATCGGGGTCGCGGTACCTACCCGTTTGCTGGAGGCGTCGATGATCGACCTGCAGGACATCCGGGCGGCCGTGGCCCGCGCACCGAGTCGCGTGGAGCTGCCCGAGGACGGACGCCGGGCGGCGGTCGCAGCGGTCGTGACGCCAGACCTGGAGCTGCTGTTCATGTCCCGCGCGGTGTTCGAGGGGGATCCCTGGAGCGGCCAGGTGAGCTTCCCCGGTGGGCGGGTGGAGCCGGACGAGGGCGTGCTGGACGCCGCCATCCGCGAGACCCTGGAGGAGCTGGGCCTGCCGCTCGATCGCGACTGCCTGCTGGGGGAGCTGGACGAGCTGCAGACGCGGGGCAACCAGCCCACGCTCGTCATCCGGCCCTACGTCTTCGCGCCCGCCCGGATCCCGCCCCTGCGCCCGAACGAGGAGGTGGCGCGGGTGCATCGGCTGGGCCTGGACGCGCTGCTGGCCGGCGCCGGGCGCGGAACGATGCGTCATCCCTGGCGCGAGCACGAGCTGGTGCTGCCGAAGGTGGACTTCGACGGGGTGCGCCTGTGGGGCCTGACCCTGCACATGGTCGACGACCTGCTCCACCGCCTGGACGGGCGGGGGCGGGGGCTCGCGCGGAGCGGGACGATGGATGCGCGGACACCCTGGGAAGGGGCGTAGGGAGCCGTCTCTCGGCTAGACGGACTCGTGGGGCGGCTCGGTCCGCTCTTCCCGCAGCATCTCCAGCAGGGCCTGCAGGCGGAACGGCTTCCACAGCACGGTGGCGCCGAGTCGCTCGGCCTCGCGCTCGACCGCGCCGGTGGCCCGACCGGTCACGAGGACCAGGCGCGCGCCGGTGGCCTGAGCCTCGGCCAGGACGTGCAGCCCCTGGCGATCCCCGAGGCTCTGGTCCGCCAGCACGAGGGTCAGGCGCTCCCCGTTGGCCTCGATCTCCTGCAGCTCTTCTCGGGCCTGGAAGCCCGACGACGCCGTCCGCACGTGATGGTCGGGCATGGCCATGCGGATGGCCTCCTCCATGATCTGGAGCAGGTCCGGGACGTCATCAACAATCAGCACCACGGGGCGCATGGAACCTCCGTGCGGATCTGTAGCAGGTCGCAGTCTGCTATCCAATGCCGCGGCACGAAAGCGAAATGATGAGGGCAGGTTTCAGGAGTTCTTACGAAACCGGACCTCGCGCACACGGCCCGCAACCATGTCGACCAGCAGCACCCCATCGACGTCGAAGGCGTGGGTGTACTCCAGCAGCTGCCGTCGGGTCGCGGGTGCGGTCGGCCGCGCTCCGAGCTCTCCCGACTTGACCTCGGCGACGTAGCGGCGGCGCTTGCGGCGCACGATGAGGTCCGCGCGGCAGGTCACGTCCACCGGGGCGTCATCGACGAAGAGCCGCCAGGAACCGGTCACCTGCCGCTCGAGGATGCGGTAGCCGTGGCGCTCCAGCAGCCGCTCGGCCTGCGCCTCCGCGTGCTGACCCTGCCGCACCCGACCGCGCGCCACCCACGACCGCCCGATCCGCGTGAGCGTCACGGTGACGAGCACGGCGAGCAGTGCTGCGGCGGTGGCGGCGAGCGTGAGGAGGAGGGCGTCGGACATCGGAGAGGAGTAGCGCTGGTGGCGGTCAGGATGTGTCCGGCGGGGCGAGTTGCGAGTTTCGAGTTGCGAGCCCGGGGGATGGTCCCAGCCTCCGCGGCCGTGGAGCGCGGCGGGTCCAGGCGGTCTGACGGGAGTGGAGGGGCGGTCTCTGGTCGCTGGTCTCTGGGGCCCTCTGCGATCAGGGGCCCAAGACGTGGTGTCAGGGGTGTCCACAGCCCCCGTTCCGCGGCTCCGTGCACGGATGCTGGGTGCTTGCGCGGATCACACGACTCTCCGCCCGACACGCCCCCGCTTGGATCAGGCCCCAGAGACCAGAGACCAGGGACCGCCCCGCCACTCCCCTGCCCGCAGCAACGCCATTCCCCGCCGGACCAACTCGACCCGCCGAAGTCCACGGCCGCGGAGACTCGAAACTCGAAACTCGAAACTCGAAACTCGAAACGCGAAACTCGAAACTCGAGACTCGACCTTCTCCGCCGCTACTTCTCTTCCTCCCCCTCTCCCGGCGCCCGCCGGCCTGCTCGCCCGCTGCCAGAGATCGCCTCCGCCCAGCGGCTCGCCTTCTCCGCGAGGTCCGGGTTGTCCATGACCACCTTGCCCACCACGCGGGCCGAGCGGACTGCGGACGAGGCGACACGGCCGGCGCGCTGGAGGGTGGCGCGGGCCTGACGGGCGCGCTCCTCGACCTGCTCGCGGCCCGTGCGCCAGCGGTCCTGCAGGGCGTCCGCGTCGATCCACGTGTGCATCGGGCCCAGCCGATCTTCGAGGTCGTCCCAGGACAAGTCGGCGATCTGTCCGCTGGCCTGCAGCCAGGCTTCCTGCACCGCCGTGCCCAGCGCCATGCCCGCGAAGCCGGCTGCGCTGCGCAGCTCCTCGCGGACCGCGCGCCGGGCCTGGTCCTTCTCCAGGATGAAGGCGTCCATCTGGGTGGTGTCGGCGCTGACGTGGCCGCCGGTCAGCGAGCGCAGCGGCACGTCCCCGGGGGGGATGGTGACGTCGTCGGGCACCTGCCAGAAGTGTTCCCGGTCGCCGTCGAACCAGACCCGGCTCACGACGAGCCGCCCTGGCGGAGCAGCGCCTCGATCCGGTCGAGCGCCGCCTCGATGTCCGCGTCGGTGACGGCGCCGATCGAGAAGCGCATCCAGCCGGTGCCCTCAGGGTAGCCGAAGCTGGTGAACGGCACGACCGCGGTGTGCGCCTGGTGGAGCAGGACGCTGCGGATGTCCTCGTCGGTCTCGACGGTGCGGTCGCCGAAGGTGCGGCCGTGCAGCGGGAAGCGGGCGGTGACGTACAGCGCGCCCTCGGGCTGCACCGGCTCGACCGGCAGGCCGGCGGCGGACAGGGCAGACAGACGCTCGTAGATGCGGGTCTGGCGACCGGACACCTTGGTCCGGTAGGCCTCCATCCACGGCCGCATGATGTCGGGCTCGTCCAGGGTGGCGGCGGTCGCGAGCTGGGGGGCACGGCCGGCCCAGGCGCCCATGTGGCCGACCAGCGCCTTCATCGGAGCCATCAGCCAGGGCGGCGCCACCGCCCAGCCGACCCGCACGCCCGTCGCCGCCCAGCTCTTGCTGATCGCGTCGACCATGATGGTGTAGCGGGCCATCTCGGGCACACAGCCCACCGGCGTGACGTGCTCGACGTCGTCGAGGGTGAGCTGCCAGTAGACCATGTCGTACAGCAGGAAGAGCGGGCGCTGACCGGTCTCGTCCCGGCGGCGGTTCTCCGCGACGATCGCCTCGCAGATCTCGGTCATGGCCTCGCGGGAGATCGCCGTGCCCGACGGGTTCTGCGGGCTGTTGATGATCAGCAGCCGGGCTTCCTGCATGTGCGGCGCGAGGTCGTCTGCGGTGAGCATGAAGCCGTGCTCGGGCTTCGCGACCAGCTCGATGCCGTGCGCGAAGTTGAGCGCGATGTAGTACGAGGTGTTCCAGCTGGGCACCTGGTACAGCACCTTGTCACCGGGGCTGACCAGGCAGGCGAAGGCCGCGTAGATCAAGGGACGAGCGCCACTTCCGACCTGCACCGTGCCCTCGGGGTAGGACAGGCCGAGGTCG
The DNA here is from genome assembly GCA_937891875.1 of uncultured Pseudomonadota bacterium. Lineage (GTDB taxonomy): Bacteria > Myxococcota_A > UBA796 > UBA796 > REDI01. Next base: position 24,301 of record CALATR010000217.1, read on the forward strand.
CGGACGTAGTGGCGGCGGATGGCGGCGCGCAGCTGGGGCATGCCCACGGCAGGGGGGTAGTTGTTCTCGCCCGCGTCCTGCAGGCGCTGCTCGTGCTCGAGGAAGCGGCGCGGGACCGGGAACTCGGACGGGGCGAAGTCGCCGATGGTGAAGTTCGCGATGGGCTCGCCGGCCGCCTGGAGCCCGCGGACCTCATCAGCGATGGCGAGGATGTGCGACGGCTCCATCTGCATCGCCAGCTGGCTCCGCGTGCGCTCGGGCAGCGTGCCCGGGTCTGCGAACCAGGGATCCAGCGTCGTCGTCATCTGCCCTCCAGAAGGCGGCCGGTGTTGTAATCCGCTGGCCTCGCCCCGGCGGGGCCACCTTGTGACATCCCGAAACGAACCGGGTGAACGCGCGAGGTACGAGGAACACCACCGAGCCTCCGACTTTCGACACCACGTGCCGTAAGGTCGCGCCGCCTCCTCCGTTGGACCTCCCGGAGTTCTCCTGCTGCTGCTCCTCGCCATGCTGATCCCGTCCGTTGCCCAGCCGATCCCCGATGGCTGGGTGACCGTGGACGGGAGCGTCTACCGCGCCCTCATCGCCGAGGACGAGCCCGAGGTGGACCCTCGTCAGACCCTGGTCGTCTCCGATCGCGACGTGCGCCTGCGCTGGGACGGCAAGGCGCTTCAGATCCGCTCCGTGTGGCGGCTCGTGCCCAAGGAACGCACCTGGCTCGACCTGCCGATCGCTGGTCCCCAGGTGCGGGTCGATCGGGTCCTGCTGGGTGGCGTGCTGGCCAAGCTCCGCGTGGAAGGCGGCTATACGCGCATCACGGCCCAGATCGACCGGCCGGTGGAGCTGGTGCTCGAGGGGGCCGTCGAGGGCGATCCGACCCGCGGCCCCCTGTCGATCCCGCTCGCCGGAGCGGTGCGGGGACAGGTCGAGATCGCCGTGCCCCAGGGCCTCGAAGGCCGCTTGATCGGCTCCACGGCGGGCGTGCCCGTGCGCGGCACCTGGCTCACCACCTCCGACCAGCTGTCCCTGCAGGTCGGACCTCCCCAGCGCAAGGCCCGGGACCGGAGCACCCTGGCGGTCGCGAGCGTCGGCATGGGCCTGACCGTGGGCGACGGCGCCGTGGACGGACGGGCCCAGGTGCGCTGGGCCCTGCGCCAGGGCCGGATGGAGCAGGTCGTGCTCCGCGTCGACGGCGTCGGAAACGACCTCGAGGTGACCGGCGGCAACGTCGGCCGCGTGGAGCGGCAGGGCAGCCGCGTGGTCGTCACCCTGCGCGAGCCGTCGGAGACCGTGGTCGATCTGGAGGTGCGCTGGAGCGTGCCCGTGCCCACCGGCGAGAGCGGCCAGGTCGCGGTGCCGCGCATCACCCCTGAAGGCGCCTTCCGCACCGAGGCCTCGCTCCAGCTCGCCCGCGACGGCACCCTGGAAGTGCTGCCCGAGGTCCCCGGCTGGCAGGCGATCTCCGCGTCGGAGCTCCCCGACTGGGGTGACGATCTGGTCGCTGGAACGCCGACTGCGGCCTACCGCTCCGCCACCGCGGGCAAGGGCGGCACCCTGGGACTGCTCCGCTTCGTCCCGGCGAGCGGACCGGCGGTCGTGGTCGACGTCGCCAGCCTCACCATCGCCACCAGCTACGAGGGCCGGACCCTGACCCGGGCCCTCTACACCGTGCGCAACGAGCGCGGTGCCCACCTCGCCGTGACCCCGCCCGCGGGCTCCACCATCGTCGGTGTGCGCGTCAACGACGGCCCAGTCACCCCGGTCGCCGACGGAGGGCGCTGGCTGGTGCCGCTCCCGCGGTCGCTCGAGACCGTCGACGGGCTGGTCTCCTTCCCGGTCGAGGTGGTGCTCCTGGGCGACGGCACCCCCTGGATCCGCAAGGAAGGGCGGGAGATCCCGATGCCGGTGGTGGACGCGCCGATCGCGGTGAACCGGGTCACCCTGCACCTGCCGCCCACCTACGAGAACGACCTGGACGAGGGCGCCGCCGGCCAGGTCGACGAGTTCACCGAGGGCGAGGGCATCGCGTATGGCTTCGGCCTGGGCGACGAGGACGAGGCCCAGGCGGACCAGCTCTGGCAGGACGCCCAGGCGGCGTGGATGCGCAACGACTTCGACGAGGCGGACGAGCTGCTCGACGAGCTCGAGGTCATGGGCGCGAGCAACGAGAACCTCGGAAAGCTCCGCTCGAACCTGGATGTCGTACAGGGGCGTGACGCGACCAAGGCGAAGACCATCCAGGCCCGCCGGGTCCGCGAGCAGGCGAAGAGCCGGGGGCTCGAGGACTACCGCAAGCAGGAGGAGCTGCTGCGCCAGGCCGAGGAGGAGCTGTCGTCGGGTCAGTACGGCAGCGCCCAGGCCACCTATGAAGAGGTGGCGGAGCTGGCGCAGAAGCTCGACAAGCTCGAGCAGGAGGAGTCCTTCGAGCAGAAGGCCACGGTCGACCTCGCCATGCGCAACTCCTCCGCGGCGTCCCAGGGGCAGGTCCGCATGGCCGAGCTGTCCGGCAAGGACGAGAAGAAGAAGGCGGTCGAGAAGAAGGAGCGCGACCGGGTGCTGGACCGGCTGGCCGAGCAGGCGGATCGGTCCGGCTGGGTCACGACGGCGGCGGACTCGGGCAACGTGGCCGACGGCAACGGGATCGTGACCGAGGCGGCCAACGGTCGGCTCGATGGTGACCCGTCCTTCATCCCAGTCGAGGGTCAGAAGGGCGAGATCACCGAGATCGCCGACGAGATCGAGGCGGAGATCGAGGCCGAGCGCAGGCTCACCAAGGAGTTCCTGGAGCGAGTCCCGTCGGGTCGGTCCTACCAGGGGGCCCTGGGCGGCGTGGCCGGGGGCGTGGTCGGCGGGGAGGTCGGCGGTGCGGACGGGCTCGCCGGACTCGGCACCACGGGAGTCGGTCGGGGCGGCGGCGGGAGTGCGGAGACCGTCACCATCTCCAAGGACGAGATCCAGCACATGCCGGAGCCCAGCCCGGACGTCGTCGAGGAGGCGTCGGTCGACTTCGCCACGAGTCGGCGGACGATCAAGACCCTGCAGCGCCGCAGCGGGCCCCGCGGGGTCGACCTCGGCGGAATCGGCACCGGACGCCGCAAGAAGCCCAAGGCCCCCAAGGGGTCCGGCGCTCGGGACATGGACCAGGGCAGCTACGACGTCGACATCGCCGACGAGGAAGAGCCCGTGATCCAGTTCGGACGGGACATGCCGCTCGACGATGACGGCGAGCTCTCCGAGATCGTCGTCGACGCGCCCCCCGCGGCTCCCACGACCGGCTCCTTCTCCTCGGCCGACATGGACTTCGAGGACGCCCCCATCGAGGGCAACCTCGCCACCCCCGACGCGTACAAGCTGGAGGCACTGGAAGTGACCTCCACCCGCATGTCGGTCGTCATTCCCGTCCAGGGAGAGACCCTTCGCTACGAGCACCTCCTCCTGCCCGCTGGCGCCGAGCACGCGGTGCGGATCGAGGCCCGCTCCACCCATCGAGACATCCCAAGGAGGCTTCCGTGAAGCTGCATGTGCCCATGATCCTCACGGTGGCACTCGCCGCCGGCGCGCTCGCTCCGATGGCCCACGCGGCCGAGGCCGAGCAGGTGACCCTGTCCCTGCGCGAGTTCCTGCAGCTCTACGAGAAGAGCCGCGACCGCAAGAAGGACCCCGAGCAGGCGCCCCGCGACTTCTCCCTGTCGTCGGCGAACTACGTCGGTGAGGTCATCGTCGACGAGGGCGAGCCCACGTCCGCGGTGTTCACCGCCCGCATGCAGGTCCAGGTCCACAAGTCCGAGGGCTGGATCAAGGTCCCGCTGCTCTCCCGCACGGTCGCCCTGCAGAACGCGACCGTGAACGGGCGTCCGGCGCCGGTGGTGCTCGAGGGCGGCACCTACACCCTGGTCACCGACCAGAAGGGCAGCCTGGACGTCCGCCTGGAGTTCGCGACCAACGTCAACAACTCGCTGGGTACCTCCAGCTTCGCCTTCGACCTGGTGCCGTCCGGCGCGACCGAGGTGGAGCTGACCGTTCCGGTCGACGACGACCTCGACTTCGCCATCGCCAACGCTCGCCGGGTCTCGGAGAAGAAGGAGCGCGGCCGCCGCATCGTCACCGCCACCCTGCCGCCCCAGGGCTCGCTGAACGTGCGCTGGCAGCGCGAGGTGCCCACCGTCGCCGACGACGGCACCGAGGTGAAGAAGGACGAGGCGAAGATCTACAGCGAGGTCTACACGCTCGCGTCGGTCGGCGACGGCCTGCTCCGCGCCCAGGCGACCGTGGACAACACGATCCTGTTCGCCGGCGTCGACAGCTTCGAGCTGAAGATCCCCGACGGCATGACCCTGCTCGACGTGAAGGGCGCCGGTCTGCGCGACTGGGCGCTGGGCGAGGACAACACGCTCAAGGTCGAGCTCAACTACGCCGCCGAGAACCGCTACAGCCTGACGCTGGACATGGAGAAGGTCATCGGCGAGGGCAGCACCAGCGTGGACGCCCCGCTGGTCACCCCGCTGGGCGTCGAGCGGAGCAAGGGCTGGGTCGGCGTCGAGGCGCGTGGCAACCTGGAGATCGGCGCCGGCGACGTGGTCGGCGCGACCGCGGTCGACGTGCGCACCCTGCCCGGCCAGATCCTCGGGCGGACCAGCCAGCCGGTGCTGCTCGGCTACAAGTACCTCGTGACCAACGCCAAGGTCCCGCTGGTCATCAGCGCCCACGATGACGTGGACGTCCTGGTCACCCTGCTCGACCAGGCCGAGGCCACGACGATGTTCACCCCGGACGGTCGGCGCCTCACGAGCGTCAAGTACGAGGTGCGGAACAACCGTCGGCAGTTCCTCCGGTTGAAGCTCCCGGATGGTGCAGAGCTGTGGTCGGCGGCGGTCGCCGGTCGCGCGGTGCAGCCGGCCACGTCGAGCGGGGCCATCCTGGTGCCGCTGATCCGGTCGCAGAGCCAGGGCGGCGGTCTGGCGAGCTTCGCGGTCGAGGTCGTCTACGTCGAGTCTGGCGAGCCCACCGCCGACAATGGCAAGGGCCGCTTCCAGGCGGTGCTGCCCAAGCCCGACGTGCCCACCACCTACGTCGGCTGGACGGTCTACGCGCCGGACGAGGCCAAGGTGAAGGCGGACAAGGCCGAGGGCACCCTGCGCTACGTGCCGCGGCTCTCCCGCCCGCTCGGCGCGGTGGCGGCCCTCGAGGTGCAGGCCCAGGCGCCCCAGCAGCAGCGCTCGGCGAACATCCAGGCCGACGCCGGCGCGCTCGGCGATGGGGCGGCCCCGGTCCGGGTCCGGCTCCCGCTGGAGGGCACGCCGTACTTCTTCGAGAAGCTGCTCGCGCTGGACGAGGACCTCGAGGTGGCCTTCGACTACAAGGGCCTCAAGGACTGATCGGCTCCGGGTAGAGGAGCGCGGTCACTTCGGCGAGTGCGTCGTCGGCAGCGCGGTGGTCGCTGCCGGCTTGAGCGCAGGGGCCGAGGCCGGGTTCGATCGGGTAGGGCAGGGGATCGCCGTAGCGATTGGCGCGGTAGAGCGCGCCGCCACGGCCGGAGAAGTGCACGTCGTCGGCGGGGTCCAGGTAGGGGTCCAGCAGGCGGCGGGCATCGTCGAGTTCATCGGTTTGGAGGCTGAACACGATGTCCTGCGCCTGAGGCCAGAGCCGCGACTCCCAGCGGACGCCAAGCTGCTGGTCTCCTGGCCAGGGCTTGCCTTGCTGCTCCCGCGCGTGGCGGAGCCCGATCGCCACGGTAGCGAGCGCCTCGAGCGGCTTGTTCGAGGCGCGCATCCTGCCGGTCAGCGCCGCGTAGCTGAGGACGGCGGGCTCGCCGCGTGGCCCGTGTTGGCGGGGGTCGCACGCGCGGGCGTCCGGGGACCTGAACGGCGAGGATGGCCGGGCGTCGTCGAGGGAGGACAGGATCCGCTGGCGCGCCACTTCCGCGCGGTACTGGTTGTAGCCGGCCTGGGCGGCGTCCAGCAGGCCGACGGGCGTGTCGACGTGGGGGGCATAGCCGGAGTCGCGGTGTCGTCGGTAGAGCTCGCCGCGCGCGCCGGTCGGGTACAGCTCGACCCCGGGGTGGCGGAGGTCCCCCAGCGCCCCACGCACGTCGTCGACCTCGTCCAGGCCCATGTCTTCCAGGGTGTCGGCGGCGAGCTCGAGGTAGGCCTGCTCGTAGATGGAGCCGAGCACGCGGAGCTTGCCGGCAGGGTCCCGCTCCAGGGCGCGAGCGGCGTGCGCTCCGTCGAACGCGGCGAGCACGGCACCGGCGCGGGCCCCGTGGTCGACGAGCTGCTCGACGACCCGCTGGTGTGCCACCATCGCCCGGGGTGCGGCGGGATCGCCACCGAGGGTCGTGCAGCGGAGCGCCCCCCGAACGCCGTCGATGACGGCCTGGTTGTAGCCTTCGCCGAGGAGCGCGCGGTCGTGTTCGGCGACCTTGCCCAGCTCCGGTGCGAAGGCACAGTCCCGGGCCTCCAGGCCGTGCGGGGGCACCAGGCGGACGCGATCGTGGATCTCGGGGTCAGGGCCGCCGCAGGCGGAGAGCGCGGCGACGAGGGCGATGGAGGACACGCGCATGATCAGTTCCCGTTGGCAGCGGTGGGTTCATCGCGGGCGAGCTCCGCCAGGATCTGCAGCCGCGCCTGATCGGCGCGGAACTGGTGCTCGCCGGCGAAGGCGTAGATCTTCAGCGCCTCGGGGATCCGGGGGCTGGGGAGGAAGCCGGAGTCGCGGTGGCGCCGATACAGGCCGGTCTCATCGCCGCTGAAGTCGAGGTCGTAGCCGCGCGTTCGAAGGGACTGGGCGACGGTCCGAATGGCCTCACGGCGGGGCTCCGGCACCTTCGGGAGGAGCCTTGCCGCCCGCTCCAGGTTCAAGCGCTCCCATGCCACCGCGATGACGCGGACCACTTCCGGGTCGGCCGCCGCGTGAGGACGGGCGACGAGCGCACCGTCGATGGCCGTGAGCACGGCGTCCTCGTACCTGCCGTCGTTCTCGTAGCGCGCGGCCAGGTCGAACATCTGCCCGGCGACGTCCCACCCGGTCCCGTCGCCGAGCGAGGAGCAACGCAGCGCCTCGTTCACGACCGCGCGGGCCGCGTCGCACTGCGCCTCCGTCGCGCTGTCGGGATCGAAGCCGTCGAGGGCGTCCAGCTCCGCACTCATGCGGCAGGAGCGCCCGGCCAGATGCTCGGGCACACGCAGGCTCGCGTCGTCGGGATCGGGGCTGCAGCCGGCCAGGGCGAGCAGGAACACGGGAACAAGGCGTACAAGTCGGACCACGAGCACCTCCGCCAGAGCGGAAGTGCAACGGGCGTGCCGGACCCTCCTACGGGATCATCGCGGTCGCCCGGGACACTTCGTCACTGCAGCCCGGGCCGGTGCGTCGATCCGTCGACAGGCGGTCAGCGACCTACAGGCTCTCGATCAGCGACGGCGCGAGGCTGCAGGACAGGCCGAAGCCGTCGGGCTCCACCTGGAGCGCGGTGACGACGCCGTCCTCGACGATCATCGCGTAGCGCTTGGAGCGGGTGCCGCCGAGGGCCTTGGCGTTGACGTCGAGTCCGACGGCCTTGGTGAACTCGGCGTTGGGGTCGGCGAGCATGCGGACCTTGCCGGCGGCGTCGTGGGCCTTGCCCCAGGCGTCCATCACGAAGACGTCGTTGACCGCGACGCAGGCGATGCTGTCGACGCCCTTGTCCTTGATCTGCTGGAAGTCGGCGATGTAGCCGGGAAGGTGCGTCTTGTCACAGCCGGGGGTGAAGGCGCCGGGCACGGCGAAGACGACGTGCTTGCCGGACCCGAAGGCCTGGGCGGGATCGACCTGGTTGCCGGGGTTGCCCTCCTGCAGGGAGGCGGAGGGCAGCTTCTGACCGACTTCGATGGACATGGTGAGCTCCGGGAGTGGTGGCGGAGAGCCTATGCGCTCGGGACCCGCCGTGAAGGGTGGTCCGTCGATGTTGCCGCGACGACGTGAGGTGGGGCACCGGGGGCGGGATGGGTGCGTGCCACCCGGTGGCGCGTGGGGCGATCAGGGAGGATCTTCGCCCAGCAAGGCGGCGACCGCGATGTGGGAGGCGCAGTCGGGCAGGGGCACGCGCGCGTCGACCTCCAAGGTGCGCTGCTCCCGCCAGGAGCCCACAGGGCGGACATTCGAGCCTTCCGGGCACTCCGGTACACAGCATGACCCGGCGCGGAAGAGGGTGCATTCGGTTGGATCTCGAATCAACGCCGATTTTCGACCGGTGGTGCGATTCTGCACCACCCCGTCCCGGATCGCTCGTCTTGTCCGGCGGGGTGTGGGTGACCACACTGGCTCCTGACCGACCTGCCCTGGAGAACCCCGATGTCCGACGTGCGCGCCGATCGCCACGCCCAGGATGCGCTCGCCGAGAGTGACGCGCACCCGGTCACCCTGTGGCGGATCCTGCGCCTGGCGGTGCCGCAGCTCCCGACGCTCGCCGTCGCGACCCTCGCGCTGCTGATCGCGTCGGGGGTCCAGCTGGTCTACCCACAGGCCATCGCGCTGATGACCGACATGGTCGTGGGCTCCGACGCGGCCGCCACCGCGGGCGCCCTGTCCGCGCTCCCGCCGGCTGCGACCGAGTGGATCCAGGGCTTCTTCGGCGGGCTCGACGCGGGGGCGCGGATCGACCGCCTGGCGCTGGTCCTGGTCGGGCTGTTCCTGGTGCAGGGCGTGTTCGCGATGCTCCGCGCGTGGCTCTACACCGTCGCCGGCGAGCGCGTCGTGACCGACCTGCGCGCCCAGCTCTACCAGGCCATCCTCCGCCAGGACATCGGCTTCTTCGACACGAGCCGCACCGGGGAGCTCACCAACCGCCTGGCCGCCGACACGACCGTGCTGCAGAACACGGTGACGGTGAACATCAGCATGGCCCTGCGCATGGGCCTGGTCGCGATCGGCAGCCTGGTGATGATGCTGCTGACCTCGCCCGCACTCACCGGGGTGGCGATGGCGGTCGTGCCGGTCGTCGCCATCGGCGCGGCGGTGTACGGGCGCATCGTGCGTCGCCTGTCCAAGCGGGTGCAGGACGCCCTGGCCGAGTCGACCCAGGTGGCGGAGGAGACCATCGCCGGCGTGCGTACGGTTCGCGCGTTTGCCCGGGAAGATCAGGAGGTCGGGCGCTACCGCTCCGCCGTCGAGCGCTCCTACCGGCTCGCCGCCTGGCGCGCCCTGGCGTCGGGCGCCTTCCAGGCCATCGCCGGCTTCGGTGGCTTCGGCGCCATCGCGCTCGTGGTGTGGTTCGGCGGCCACCTGGTGCTCGACGGAGATCTCACCGCCGGCGCCCTCACCGCCTTCCTGCTCTACACCCTGACCGTGGCCTTCAGCCTGGGTGGCCTGTCCTCCCTGTACGGCGACTTCATGAAGGCGATCGGCGCGTCCAAGCGGGTCTTCCACCTGCTCGACCTGCCTGCGCCCCTGGAGGATCGGCAGGGCGCCCGGGTCGAGCACGTCGAGGGGGACGTGCGCTTCGAGGGCGTGGGCTTCCGCTACCCGGCCCGCCCCGACGAGCCCGTGCTCATCGACTTCGATCTGCACCTCTCCCCCGGCCAGGTGGTCGCCCTGGTCGGCGCGTCCGGCTCGGGCAAGTCGACGGTCGCCCGGCTGATGACCCGCTTCTACGATCCGACCGAGGGGCGCATCCTCATCGACGGGCGCGACGTCGCGGGTCTCGATCCCCGCTCCCTCCGGGAGTTCATCGGGCTGGTGTCCCAGGAGCCCATCCTGTTTGCCAGCTCGATCGCCGATAACATCCGCTATGGCCGCCCCGACGCGACCATGGAGGAGGTGCTCGCCGCTGCCGAGGCCGCCAACGCCCGCACCTTCGTCGAGCGCTTCGAGGAGGGCTTTGCCACAGAGGTGGGCGAGCGGGGCGTGCGCCTGTCCGGCGGCCAGAAGCAGCGCATCGCGATCGCCCGGGCGATCCTCAAGGATCCGAAGATCCTGGTGCTCGACGAGGCGACCAGCGCGCTCGACACCGAGTCCGAGAAGCTCGTGCAGGAGGCGCTCGATCGGCTCATGGAGGGCCGCACCACCCTCGTCATCGCCCACCGCCTGTCCACGATCCGCGACGCCGATCGCGTCGTGGTCATGGAGCACGGCGAGGTCATCGAGCAGGGCACCCACGAGCAGCTGATGGCCCGCCTCGACGGCCGCTACCGCGCCCTGGTGGAGCGGCAATTCGAGGGCGCGGCCTGACGGGCCCGATCAGCCGGATGGGCGCCGCCTGACCTACCTGCAGGTCCCGGCGTCCACGTACTCGACCTCGACCTTGGCGCCGTCCGGGAAGTCCGGCTGGAGCGACAGCGTCCGCCCCAGCTCGCCGCCGAGGATCCACGACTCGGTCGCGATGCCGCTCACCGACACCCGCACCGACTCCGGCACCGGCTTGGCCAGCAGCTGGTGACTCCAGGTCTCCCGCCGCATGTCGGCCGTGTTCAGGGCCAGGCTGGCCCAGTGGCCGTCCCAGCTGGAGGCGCACAGGTCCAGGGTCTGGCCCTCGGTGCTGGTCGCCGCCTCGTCCAGGCGTGACGTGGTCGGTCCGCAGCCCGACCGCGGCGTGATGGTCGAGATGTGCACCTCGACGCCCTCGCTGCGCATCTGGCTGACCCAGGTGCCCGGCGTCCGCCCGGACACGTCGTCCCGGGCGGAGATGACCACGACGTGCACCGGGTCCGAGCCCGAGAGCCAGCCTCCAAAGCACGAGTTGCGCCCGCGGCTCACGGAGTCGGCGGTCAGGGCCAGGGGCTTGCGCGCCCACTCGGTCCCCGGGTCGAACAGCGTGTCGACGAGCTGGTCGGCCTCGGCCATGTCGGCCGGCGGCGCGGCAAACGTGTAGGGGCAGACCGACTCGGTGGACGCGGCCGCCACCCGGTAGTCGACGCCCTCGGTGGCGAGGCTCTCGAGCAGGTTGCCGACCCCGGCGCGGATCTTCGCCCGGTGGCCGGCCACGTCGGACGCTTCGTCGTCGTGTACCAGCAGCATGTGTGCGCCGCTGCCGTCCGAGGTCTGCCAGGTCTCCACCGCGTGGTCGTTCACCCGGCCCTCGCCCAGGAGCAGCACGCTGACCGGCTCCGGCAAGCCGGTGCTGATCGACAGGGTGCAGCTGTGCCGCCCCGCCCAACGCGGCTGGAAGTCTACGGGCAACCGGGCGAAGTCGCTCGCGGCGATCGGTGCGGACTTCAGGGCCTGCACCGCGTCGTCCTGGAGGCGGAACCCCTCGCACCCGGGCTCCGCGCCCAGGGTGACATCGTAGACGGGCATCTCGTCGGGGCCGGCGTTCTCGATGAGCACGCTGGCTTCGTTCGTGCAGTACGCCCTGGTCGCCTCGACGATCTCGGTCGACAGCGTGGGGGTCGGGCCCGATGCGTCGGCGACCACCCGCACCGTCAGGTCGCGCTCGGCGGAGTCGGTCAGGGGGATGCTGGCCTCGAAGTGTCCGCCGTGGGGGGGATCGAAGGTCACGGGCAGGGTCCGGGTCTCGCCGGCGGGTACGACCATGAAGAGCAGGTCGGGAGGCAGGCGGAACGCGTCTCGCCGGTCGCCGGACTGCGCGTTCTCCAGGCGCAGGTCCCGAACGATCATGTCCTCATCGGTGTTGTTGATGAGCTGGATGACCTTGTCGACCGGGGTCTCGCTGGCCGCGATGTCGAACACCAGGGTCGTGGGCGTGACCTGCACCCCGCCCTCGACCGAGTCCGTGTCCAGCGGTCCGACCACGAACGGGTTGTCCGTGTCGGCGATGAACGGGCGCAGCTCGTCGCAGCCGGCGGCGAGCCACGGCAGCAGCAACAGGGTGACGGCAAGGGGTCGATTCACGCCAGCAATCTATCGGCTGGCACGACGATCCGCGCGTATGCGATCCACCCGCCTGGGTCCGGTACTCTCGCGAGTCCGCCGCGACCTAGAACGCGACGCCGACCGACAGGCCCTGCGCCACGCCCAGCTGGGTCGGCGTGCCGGGGCCCATGAGGGGCACCGCCCGCACGTCGTAGCGGAGCTGGGCGGAGACGTCGCCCTTGCCGACCGGGAGCATCCACTCGGCGCGCAGGCCGGGCATCACCGTGTACCAGAGCTCCTTGCGCTCCTGGCACTGGAAGGCGTCGTCGACGCAGGTGCCCTGGCGGAACATCACGCCCGCCTCGAGCTCCGGGCCGATCAGCAGGTCATCGCGCAGCTGGTAGGCGACCGAGACACCGGCGCTGGGCATGACGCCAACGAGGTCGTACTGGTCGATGTCGCTCCAGCGAGCCGCGAGGTCCCGCGTGGTGGCGCCGTAGCTGGAACGCAGGTGGAAACCGGGCTTCCACTCGCCTGCCCACTTGGGGCGCACGCCGAGCTCCAGCTCGCCGGCCCCGATGGGCAGCGACTCGGCGTTGAGCGTCGCGACCGCGCCGACGTGCAGCGAGACCGTGGTCTCGAGTGGCTGCAGATCCTCGATCTGCAGGTGGTCGCCGGCCTTGAGGCGGACGTTCTCCGCATAGACCGTGCGCCCGTCGGTGGTCAGGATCTCGAGCCGGTGCTTGCCGGGCTCGATGGCCACGACGCTGGGCAGGCTGCCCCGCGCCTGACCGTCAACCAGCAGCCGGGCGGTGACGAGGATGTCGTCGTACCCGGAGATGAGCGCGCGCTCGGCACGCGTCCGCTGGCCAGGGTCCCCCGCCAGGTAGATCGCTTCCCGCCCGCTGACCCGGTACTCCGCCCGGGGCACCTGCAGGCCGCCAGTGTGGCGGACGGTGCGGTCCTGGGCGTAGTCGTGGGCCTCGGTCACATCGACCAGGCCGTTGCCGTCGAGGTCGGCGGTGCGGCGGTCGGAGCCGAGGGCCTCGAGCAGGTAGTGGGTGTACACGCCGTTCTGGAGGCTCTTGTCCTCCATCGCGGGCTGGTAGTACTGGGCGGCGTAGAGCCGGGCCTCGGACTCGGTCACTTCGGAGACCGGGTTGGGGGCGGGCGGCTCGCCGCGCAGGCTGGACAGGCGATCCCGGGTGGTGCTGTTCACCACCGCGCGGCTGCCGTCGGCCCGGCCGTTGTGGCAGGTGTCCATGATCAGCACCCGGCGGCGGGGCACCAGCTCGGTGAGGGTCTCCTCGAGCCAGGCGACCTCGAGACCGCGGTCCTCCGGCGTCGCCAGCTTGGCGTCGCTGGGCAGGAACCACAGGCGGGTGCCGTCGATCGGGTCGAGCGTCAGGGTGCCGTGGCCGGACAGGTAGAGCAGGAAGGTGTCGTCCCGCTGCAGGCCCGCGGTGATCTCCTTCAGCTTCTTCACGATGGCGTCGCGGCTGGTTGCGTCCTTGCCGGTCAGCACGTGCACTTCGTCGTAGTCGCCGGTGACCGGATCGCGCAGGGCGGCGGCCACGTCGCGGGCGTCCTTGCCAGCGAAGCGCAGGGTCTCGAGCTCGGGATCGGCGTAGGTGTCCACGCCGATGAGCAGGGCGACGCGCTTGGCGCCGTACACCTGATCGGCGCTGCCGGTGTCCTTGACGGTCACCGTGCCGGCGAGGGCGGGCACCGCGCACAGGGCGAGGCCCGCGACCAGTCCGGCAGCGAGGGTCTTGTGGGTTGCAAGCAGGGTCAACAGCGGCTTCATCGCACGGCCTCCACCTGCTCTGCAGCGCAACGTCCGCCCAGCTCCCAGGCCGCCGCGCACACTGCCTCGGCCGTGGGCTCGACGGCGAGACCGTCGGCCACGTCGGTGGCGGTCAGCGGGGCATCGGTGCGGATGACGGCGAACACGGCGGACTCCTCTCCAGCTTCCAAGGCATACCCGACCAGATCGGCACCTGTCTTGAGATCCGCGGTGCCGGCCGTCACTTCCTGTGTGTGCAGGAGCTGGGCGCGGTCGCCGTCCACCCGGACGAGGGAGACGTGACCGTCGGCGTAGGCGTCGATCCGGAAGAGCAGGGTGTCCCCCGGCTCGTAGGTGCGACCGCGCTGGAAGCGGTCGGTGCCGGCGGTGGTCTGCACCGCCATGGACAGGTCTACCCCGGGGCCGACTCCGACGTCCCCGCGGGGGGTGAAGTCCTCGGGGTTGCCGATGCCGTCGTCCGCGGGCACGACCATGAATGCGACCAGCACGGCGGCGGCGATGGCGACCAGCGGGCCAGCGACGATCCACCAGCGACCGGGCTTGTTGGCGGGCGCGGGCACGGGCTCCGGGGCAGCCTCGACACTCGGAAGTGCCGGGACATCCTCGATGGACGGCGGATCCTGGGGCGTGCTCGCGATGAGCGCCAGGATGGAGGCGTCCAGGTCGGGCGGGTCCAGGGGTGGCAGCTCACCGAGCAGGCGGTCGAGCTCGTCCTCGGAGATCATCGGGCCGGTGCCGACAGTGTCGTCGCTCATGACGCCACCCCCCGCTCGGCCAGGATCTCGCGGAGGCGGGCGCGGGCCCGGGACACCCGGCGGCGCGCATTGGCCGGGGTGATGTCCAGCGCTTCGGCGAGCTCGTTGTGGTCCAGGCCCTCGACCGCACCCAGCAGGAAGGCCTCCCGCAGGGTCTCGGGGAGCTCCTGGATGGCGCGCTCGAGGTCGACGCCGGAGAGCGGGTCGCCGCTGGCGCGGGTCGCGGTGCCCTCGGGCCGCCAGAAGGTCTCGCCGCCCAGCTGCTCGTCCAGCTCGATGGTGTCGATGCGGCGGCGCTCCTTGCGGAAGCGGTCCCGGGCGACATTGGCGGCGATGCGGAAGAGCCACGGCTTGACCGGCTGGCCTTCCTTGTAGGTGTGGGCGCTGCGCCACACGCGGAGGAACGCTTCCTGGTACAGCTCGGCAGACAGCTCCCGGTCGCCCGTCCGTCGCGCCAGCCACGACCACACCGGGCCGCGGTAGCGAGCGAACAGGGCGCCGAATGCGTCCTGGTTGCCGGCTTGCACCATGATCATCAGGTCCTCGTCGGACGGCGAGTCGATTGTGCGCCCTCCAGCCACCCCATACGCTCCCTGGGTCCGCCGTGTGACACACGGACCCGTGTCAATGACCTGTCAAGGCCGGAAAAGCAGGCTCACTTTCAGAAACACGCTTCGATCCTGCGTCTTCGGCGCACCCTCCAGGCCGGTGCGCTCGATCCAGCCCAGGTGGACCGCGGTGCCCGGGTTCTCGAGCCAGGTCAGCAGCACGGTCGTCACCAGGCGATCATCGCGCTCGTTGCCCGCGGACCACTCGATCATGCTCCGCAGGCCCAGCTCCTTGGTGAATTGCCAGGCGGTCCAGTGCCGGATCAGACCCGCCCGGGC
>CALATR010000218.1 GCA_937891875.1 uncultured Pseudomonadota bacterium
CCCCCCCCCCCCCGGTCGCGCCGGCCCCCCCGCCCCCGCCGATCCGGGTCGCGCTGCCCAGCCTCCCGAGCCCTCCAGGCGAAGCCGCTCCGCCGCCCACCACGCCGGCGTCGCCGTCCCCCCACGCACCACCCCCGCGGCCGACCGCCCCCCCGGCCGAGCCCGTGGCGACGGCGCCCACCCCGCTGCCCGAGATCCGGGCACCATCGCCGATCCTGGCCGACCCCCGGCCCCTGGCTCTGGCCGCCCCGCTCGCCCCGGCCGAGGCCGCGACCGTCCCCCGTCCTCCCGCTGTCGAGCCGCCCGCCTCGTCGCCGCGCCCTGCGCTGCCCCAGCCCACGCCCCCTGCTGCGCCCCGCGCCATCGAGGCCGTCGCGCCCAGGCCGCCCCCACCCTCGAGCGCAGCCCCCCCGACCCCGGACCGGCGTCCCCCTCCGCTGCCCCGCCCTCCGGCGCCGCCCCGCCCTCAGGCCGCGGCCCCGACGCTCGAGCCCCCGCGTCCGGGCGCGCCACCGCCCGCCCCTGCACGGACCCGTGCTGCGCCCGAGCCCGTACCAGACGAGGTCGCCGACGCTCTCTTCGAGCCTGAGTGGACCCCCGCTCCCGGCCGCGCCGTGCGCCTGGGCACCGATCCCCGCCTCGCCCTGTCCACCGAGGCCGTCGACCGCCTGCGCAGCCGCCTGTCGTCCCGCTACCTCGACAAGGCCCTGCGGGAGCTGCGATGAGCGCCCTGCCTCCTCCGACCGCACTCTCCCGCCTGCTCGCGGGCCTCGCCGAGCACCTGCCCGCTCAGCTCGACGTCCTGCTCGCCCACGACCGCTACGCCGACGAGGCCGCCGCCCTCTCCCGCCTCGCCAGCGCCGCCCATCGCGCGGCCGCGGTCGAGGCGATGTCCGATCGCGAGGCCACGTACCTGCACGATGCGCTCCACACCAGCTGGGCCGCCATCGCCGAGGTGCGCCTGCCGCCGGTGTGCGCCATCGCCGGCCCCTCCGACGTCTGGGTCCGCGACTCGGCCGTCGGGATCACGCTCCGTGCCGTGACCGACGGCGTGCAGGACGGCTGGGAGGCCACCTGGACCGTGCGCGGCGAGGATCGGTCTGGACCCACCCTGGAGTTCGACGTCCGCCCTGACGACGACCCCGTCACCGTGCTGCTCTCCGTCGCCGGCCGCACGCCTGCCGGGCGGGTGCTGCTGGACGCCCGACACGTGGTGACCCGGCGGACCGCCACCCTGATCGTGGAGCAGGAACGCCGGCTCCTGCTCATCCGCGACCAGCACGGCCGCCCGGGCGCCGCACTGCGGGTGCGCGTGGGTGCGGACGTGCACGTCACCGACGCCGAGGGCCGCGTGCCCCTCGGCCGTTCGCTCGATCACGGCCGCGCGGTGGATGTCAACAGCGTTGAGATCCTGCCGCCTCAACAGCGTTGACATCCTCACCCAGGGTCACTGCACCAGGAAGACGACGACTCCTTCCGCCTGCAGCGACCCCGCCACCTTGTCCGCGCCGATCGGCACGACCACGACGCCGTCCGCCCGGTTGCGGCACAGGCCGGCCACCGTCTTGCTGGGCGTGATCACCGGAGCCCCATCGCAGCGGTCCTGGCCGCCCGGCAGCATCAAGGCACCGTCGTCGTTGCGGTCCAGCGGAACGTCCTTGGTGCCGAGATAGGTCGACAGCTTCAGGGCCGGATCGTCGGTGGACATGGCCTGGAACACCGGGCGGTTGGACAGGATCTGCGAGGCCTTGATCACGGTCGGCATGTCCGAGCTGCGGAACACCGTCAGCTCCCGGTTCATCGCCCACTCCTGGTCCGCGAGCCGGGCCTCCAGGGTCGCCAGGTCCAGCGACTCCATGCGCTTCATCAGGCTCGCCCGCTGGGCGGCGGTGAGCTTCACCCCCTCCAGCGTCGGTGGGCGCTCGATCGGAGGCACCTCCGTCGTGGACAGCTCCGTCGCGCGGATGGGCGTGCGCAGGGTGCGGACCGACTCGCTGGAGGTCGCGCCGCCCGTGATCCGCGTCCGATCGACCCCCGGCGTCGTGGTCGTGGACTCGGTCGTCTCCAGGGTGCCGATGCTCCGCAGGACCCGCTGCAACGCGGGGCGCAGCAGGACCACGCCGTCCTCCGCTCGGGTCTGTGCCCAGGCGACCCCGTCCTCGTCCTTCCAGGTGCAGGCCGTGCCCGGCTTGCCCACCGTCGCGACCGTCGCGACGTCGACCATCAGCCCCCACTGGGCGCGCTCGTTCGTGCCGCAGGTGCGCGTCAGGGGCACGACCCAGTCGACGTCGAATACCGCACTGATCTCCGGGGTCTCGCGGTGGGTGCCGAGCATCGACCGCGTGTCCGGGTCGGTGTCCGACTCCCTGGTCCCCCGCCCGGTGTCCTTGGTGTCCCCGGTGTCGGTCGAGACGTTCGTGCCGCCGGTGCGATCCATCTGCATCCACACCATGCCGACCACGATCACCAGCACGACCACGATCACGCCCGCTGCGGCGATGGCCACCCACGGGCCCGCCTGGCCCGTCGTCGGGGGATCGGGCTCCGGCTCGACCGGGTCGCTGGGCTCGACCGGCGTCGGCGGCACGCCCTTGCCCCGGTTCCGCTCGATCTCCTCGGCGATCCGCTGCTCCAGCCGATCGATCTCCTCGGTCCGCCCGGGCGCCGCCGCCCGCAGCTCGTCGAACCAGTCCGTGCCGAGGAGCTCCCGCTCTTCGAGCTCCTGGAGCACGTCGCGGACCACCGGACGCCGCCCGTCCTCCCACAGCACGGCGTCGATGACGTGGCGACCCTCGGTGATCCGCAGGCCCGTGACGTGGTACTCGCGAACGACGTCGTCGAACGCCCGGGCGAGCGCTTCCTCCAGCCGCTCCTTGGTCGGCAGCACCTCCAGCACGAGGGCGCACAGCTCGTCCATGAGCTCGGCGGGGATCATGGGGTGGCTCCCGGAAAAGCAGGATCATCCAGGATCGCGTCCACCCAGACTCCCATGTTGCGGTGCTCGTTTCGGCCGGTCATCGGATCGGCGAGGGTGCCGCCGGCGTAGTGCACGGCGACGACGTTCCAGTCCTCGTCGAACACCGGGGCACCGGAGCTGCCCTTCTCGGTGTGGGTCACGTACTGCAGCACCTGGTCGCCGGCGAAGCGCACGTGGTTGCCCTGCAGGGTGACCTGCTTCTCGCCTCCGCCGGGGTGGTGCACGATGTAGCAGCGCCGACCGACCAGGATGCGGCGGCCCCGGGCGAGGCGCAGGGGCGGGTTGTCCGCAGGGATGGGCTCGACGGTGTCGATGGTGGCCCAGTCGACGCGCTCGGCGAGGTCGAGCCCCGGGCCCATGAACCCGCTGGCGCGCACGGTGGCGACGTCCCCGCGCAGCACCTTCGGCGCACCAGGCTGGCCTTCGGCGGCCTCCTCGAAGTCGAACCAGACGTCGACGTGTTCGGGCACGCCACCGCCAAGCAGCACGTGGTGGTTGGTGAGGACCCGGTGCGGGCCGATGACGAAGCCGGTTCCCTTCACTGCACCCTGCGGGCCTCGGACGCGCACCTGGCAGATGGAGCGCGAGCGGGCCCGCGCACGCTCGAGGAACCAGATGGGGCGCAGGTTGTTCTCCGCGGTCACCTGCGCCTCCAGCTCCGCGTTCATCAGCTCGGGCGCCTCCTGGGGCGCGGGCACCATCGGCCGATCCTGGGCCAGGAACGGGACTAGTCGCGTGTTGATGCGCTGACGGTCGGGGTCGTCGTCCTGGACGGCGCGGTCGATGAGGTCGTCGAGCCGCCCGGCCTTGCCCGCCTGGGGGAGGATCACCCGCCAGGGGTCGGCGGCGAGCACGTCGGGCACCTGGGCGCGGACCCGCGCGGACACCGCGAGTGCGGACGCCGCGTCGAGGGTGGGCCAGCCCATGCTGAACGCCTCGTGCAGCGCGCGCACGTCTGCCCGTGACCACACGCCGGGAGCAGCCCAGTCGAACTCCGGGTCGAGGATCGAGGGCGGCGGTCGCGGAGGTGGAAGGGGCGGGGTCGGGTCGAGGCGGTCGATGTCGACCTGGGGCCCCATGCCGCCGGGGCTCACCCCGCCGCCCTTCAGACCTCCGC
>CALATR010000219.1 GCA_937891875.1 uncultured Pseudomonadota bacterium
CGCGAACGTCCAGTGGACCCCGCTCGCCGCCGCCTCGATGGCCGAGATCCGAGCGCCGATCCGCACGATGTCGGCGTTCCAGCTGGCCGCCTGACCCAGGGGGATCGGAAAGACGGTCTTGAAGCCGTGGATGACGTCGCGGCCGAAGATCAGCGGGATGCCGAGGCGGCTCTCCTCCACCGCGATGCGCTGGATCGCGTTGACCGTGTCGACGTCGATCTCGTTGAGGATCGAGCCGATCCAGCCCTGGCGCACCGCATGGGCGAAGTCGTCGGGGATGTGGCCGTGAGGGCCGTTGACCTGGCTCAGCTGACCGATCTTCTCGGCCAGGGTCATCTGCGACACGAGCTCGCGGATACGGGCTTCGTGGGCGTCGGACGCCGGTTCGGACATGATCTCCCCGTTCGCATGCTGCGCCGGGGATCCGAGCAGCGGAGGCTTCGAAGCCTAGCCCCCACCCCGGTGGCGGCCAAGCGCAAGTGCTGCGGGAGCCGGGTCGGTGTGGTCGTCGATCCTGCGTCCGGTGAGCCGGGAGACAGGTGGGCGCTCATGGGCGCAAGGGTGGGGCGCCGCGAAGAACGGATTCCGGCGTGGCTCAGGGGAAGTGCACCCACGCCAGGTGATCGCCGTCCAAGAGGATGGTCAGCATCTCGAGCTCTGGGTGCTGGTCGAGGGCGGCCTCTCGGAGGGGGTCGAGGTTCATGCTCAGTCGCTTCGACACCGTGTCGGTGCACTCGTCGCCCGACGTCACGTGCAGGATCTCGAGCCGTGCCACTGGCGCGAAGGGTCCGTCAAAGGAGACTTCTCGGCCAGGCCAGCAGATCGTGTAGTCGTGCTCGCCGCAGCCTCCGGGGTGAACGATCTCGACGAAGATGTTCTGGTCGAGGGCGTCCCCCTCGACCCCCCACTCCGCGATCTCGAAGGGCGCGCCGTCGCTGCCGCTGCAGTCCGCCAGGGGCGGGGGCGCGGAGACCGGTGGGTTCGTGTCTTCCTCGTCGTCCAGCTGGGTTCCATCCAGGGCGATCACGGTGGCTTCCACCGGCGCGCAGGCCACGAATACGGAGAGGAAGAAGCATCGAGACATGGGGCCCCCGTGTGTGCCGTGACCTTCGCAGCACTGGCCACGAGTCTGACATCTGGGACGACCCCATGTCGATCCATCCCCCACCCCCCACCGTACATCCTGTGCGAAATCACCCCAGCCGCTGTCGAAAGCGGAGGTTCTCCGTGGCATGACCCTTGCTGGTGACATCTCCCCGGACCCGCGGTGGGGCCACGAGCTTCGAGTCCCGGACCTTCCTGCCGACCACGGTGAGCGTCGGCGACGCGTCGGAGGTCGCGGTCACCTGTGACGACAACCTGCTCGATGAGTTTGTCGTGGACGTCATTGACGGCGCGCTGGTGCTGCGGCAGGCGGACCCCCTCGTGAGCCTGGACACCCGGGTCGACTGCTCCGCGGACGTCGAGCTGCCGACCCTCGAGGGGGTGATCAACGGCGCTTCCGGGCCGATGACCCTGGCCGGGGACTTCGGCGACCTGCGCGAGGTGCGGGTCTCCGGCTCCGGCGCGCTGTCCTCGACGGGCACCCTGGACGGGCTGGGCGGCGCGGACATCGCCACGATCACCGTGAGCGGCAGCGGGTCGCTTGGCACCGAGGGCTTCGTGGTGAACGAGGTCGACCTGACCCTGTCGGCTAGCGGCCACGCCGTGCTCACCGCGACCACCCTGGCGACGATCACGGTGAGCGGCAGCGGCAGCGCGACGGTCCACGGCGACCCCGCGATCTGCGACATCGACGACTCGGGCGGGAGCGGCAGCGCGGAGTGCGTCCAGTAGCGGCGACGGCGATGTGGGTGGATCGCGTCCATCGGCGACTTCCTGGGCCCGCGGACTCCAGCATGTGAGCCAGGCTACAGAATCGGGCCCGCGTATGCGTCCTCGAACCAGGCCTTGAGGTCGCCGGCCTGATCCCGGCACAGCTCGTGTCGCATGCGGTACGTCTCCCAGCGGGTCGGTCTGCCGTCGTCCATGACGCGGTAGGCGGCCTCGCCGCGGTGCACGGGCACGACCTCGTCGCGGGTGCCGTGCATGTGGAACGTGGGGGTGGCGGCGTTGGCGGCGTGGCCCTCGGCCGCGTGGCGGTCGGGGGCGAGCAGGTAGCCGGACATCACCAGGATGGCCTTGAGCCGGTGGGGGTAGCGGTGGCCGACCCACAGGGACATCGCGGCGCCCTGGGAGAAGCCGACGAGGGTGATCCGCTCGCTGGCAATGCCCTCTGCACGCAGATCATCGAGGATCGAGGTCAGGGCCGTGGCGCTGACGGCGACGTCGTCGAGATCCTCGCGATCGCTCGACTCGGAGAGCGTGGTGATGTCGTACCAGGCGGGCATGACCGCGCCGCCGTTGATCGAGACCGGGCGGTCGGGCGCCTGGGGGAAGACGAAGCGCACGCCCGGGCGCTTCACCCACGGCAGCAGGGAGACGAAGTCGGTGCACGAGGCGCCGAGGCCGTGCAGCCAAACGACGGCGCCGGTCGTGGGACCGGTCGGGTTCAGGGTCAGGGTCTCGAGGCTCATGGGGGCGGCGTATCACGCGGGGTCGGGCCACCCACGGATCTCCGGTCATGGCCCGGACTCCGAAGCCACCGACACGAAGTGGGTCCAGAACACGACCCCGCGCTGCTCCCGCAGCTCCTGGTCCGCCGTCGCGGGGTGCCAGCTGGCCTCGGCGGCCAGGGCGCGCACCCGATCGTGCCAGCGTGGGTCGCACTGCGGCTCGCCTCGCGTGATCCCGCCGTTGGGAGCGATGGAGATCTCGACGCTGCACACGGCGCCGTGGGGCTCTCCTTCTGCGGCCACCAGCTGGCTGTGGGTGCGGCGCGGAGGCTCGAGGACCCGCATGGGGCCGGTGCGGGTCGACCGTGCGATGGCCTCGATGCTCGCCGCGATCCGAGCGTGCCGCTGCGCGGTGTCGACGGGGAGGAGGGCGTCTTCCAGCAGGACTCGGAGCCGCTGGGCCCCCGGATCGTCGCCCAACGCCTCCGCGTAGGCCGACCAGTCCCCGTACAGGGGCGAGGGGGCCCGCTGCAGGCTCTGCCGCACGAAGCCGAGCCAGCGGGGACTGGTGCACCAGCGCGGGAGCATCGCGACCGTGGCCTGGCTCAGGCCGCTCACGCCCGGCGTCCGGGCGCCGCGCTCGATCGCCCACGCCGCCTCTGCAGGGCGGTCATCGAGCAGCGCCCACTCGGCGTAGTTCGCGCACCAGGTCGGGTTGTTCTGGCATGTCTGGCGAAACAGCGCTCCATACGCCGGGTCTCCGGTGGGGCGCTCCTCGATCTGCATCGCGACGCTGTCTCGGACGGTGCAGGCCGTGCCGTCCCCGAGGTCGCACCCCTTCTCGGCCAGGGCGAGCTTCGCCGAAGGGTCCTCGGTCAGGAAAGCGAGCGCCCCACATCCGAACCCATCCCCGCCCGCGCAGGCCGCACGTGCTGCGACGCCGCTCTCGTCGGGGTCGGCTTCCCAGGTCGCTGCGGCCACGTAGGCGCAGGCCTCCGGGTCACCCGCCTCGCAGGCGGAGGTGCTGTCCACGAGCCGGCCCCGCTCGACCGCCGGGTTGGGGGTGTCTGCCCAGGGGAGCCAGTCGTCGAAGATCCGCCCGC
>CALATR010000220.1 GCA_937891875.1 uncultured Pseudomonadota bacterium
GGCAGCACGGGACCAACAACCAACAACCAAGCACCAATCACCGGCGCTTCGCGCCCCCAGTACTGATCCCACGCCACCCACACGATCGCGAAAACAACCGTCCAACCTGTTCTCACCACGAGAACACTTCTCTGACATGCCACCTTCAGCCGGCTGTCGTTCCTTACAGACGTCGCAAGCCCCCAGACATCCAGTCCGGCGCCGAGACGCCGTAGGGTTGGATCCGTCACTGAGGGACTCTCATGCGCACGCATCTCGTCCTCGCCGCCTTCACCGTCGGCTGCGCGACCGTCGAGCCCGAACTCAACGCCGTCTCCCCCGACCTGCTCTGCGATGAGCTGCCGGGGGGCACGGTCATCACGCTCGAGGGCGCCCGGTTCACGTCTGCCGTCACCGACACGGTGCACGACGGCGGCCAGCTGCGGCCCCCCGAGGTCTGGTTCCCCCCCCGCGGTCCCCTCGGCACCAGCGCCGAGCTCACCGTCGACCACCCTGTGTCCGCACCCGCCAACCGGGTCATCCCCCACGGCGACAGCCAGCTCGAGGTCCGCATCGACGGCGGCGTCGGGCTCGCGTCGGGGGTGTGGGACGTCGAGGTCCGCAACCCCGACCAGCGCGGCGATGTACTCGAAGGCGCGCTCACCGTGGTCGGTCCGCCCGACGCCCTGCGCATGTTCCCCGCCGGCGTCTGCCAGATCGCCCCCACGTGGGAGGTCACGGTCGTCGGCGAGAACTTCCTCCGCCTCGACGGCGCCGAGCCCACCGTCCTGGTCAAGGGCGAGCCGGTCGAGATCGTGCGCTTCGACAACTGCCTGCCGCTGGCCGACGGCCGGGACGGCGAGGTGTGCCGGGGGATCCGCATCAAGGTCGCGCCGAACACGATGCCGCTGGGTGCGGTGACCGTGGACGTCACCAACCCCGAGCCCGCGGCCTGCGCGTCCGAGACCATCGAGCTCGAGATCGTACGCCCGGCGACCATCACCGACGTCGAGCCGTCGCAGGTCTGCCAGGCCGACGACTCCTTCGATCTCTACGGCACCAACCTCATGGAGGGCACCCGGGTCTACGTCGGCGACTACCGCGCCGAGGTCATCGCCATCGACCGGACCCACCTCGAGGTCCACCCCGACCCGCGCACCCCGCCCGGCGTCTACGATCTGGACGTGCGCCCGGCCCAGGGCTGCCCGGTGGTCGTCGAGGACGCGATCACCGTGCACTCCCGCCCGGTCATCTTCGACGTCGATCCTCCGCTGGTCTGGGCGGGCAACGAGACCGAGGTCCTGGTCCGCGTCAGCGACGTGGTGGAGGAGGTCTCCGGCGTCTGGCTCACCGACTCCGCGGGCACGCGCATCGACGTGTCCTGGCGCTGGGACGAGGCCACCCCCGGCGACGTGCGCCTGATGGTGCCCCGCGCCATGCCGACCGACGAGTACGAGGTGCACGTCGCCCAGAAGGGCAGCTGCTCCGCCGAGTCTGCCGCGACCGTGGAGGTGGCCAACCGCCGCGGGATCAGCATCGACGCGGTCGAGCCCTCCTTCGCCTGGTCCTACGCCCCCACCCCGGTCGTCATCACCGCCGCCCCCCCCGAGGAGCGCGAGGAGTGGCTGAACGGCCTCGAGGGTCCGCCCCGCTTCTGGCTGCTCGGCCCCGACGGCGACGGCACCGCCACCCGCGTGCTCGGCGTCGACCCGCGCTCGGTGGACGAGGTCACGGCCATCCTGCCCGCCGGCCTCGCCCCGGGCCTGTACAACCTCTTCGCCACCAACGAAGCCGGCCAGATGGGCGTGCTCCAGGGCGCGGTCAAGGTCACCGACCACATGCCGCCCTTCATCGAGGGCGTGGCCCCCGCGACCCTGCCCAACCGCAGCGACGCGCGCATGACCATCAACGGCCGCGGCTTCCGCGACGCCACGGTCGAGCTGCGCTGCCGCGAGCCCGATGGCACGATCGTGCCGGTCGAAGGCACGATCATCGAAGACGGCTGGGGCCAGCTCGAGGTGAGTGTGCCCGCCGATCGCTTCCACCGCGCGGTCTGCCTGGTGCACCTCGAGAACGGCGATGGCACCGCCTATGAGTGGGCCGCCGTCAGCATCACCAACCCGGCCCAGAACCTCTTCCCGTGGCAGGAAGGCCCGATGCTGGTCGAGGCCCGTCGCGCGCTGGCCATGGGTGCCGGCCGCACGACCGGCGTCAGCCGCTGGGCCTACGCGATCGGCGGGGACAGCGGCACCGACGACACCCCGCTCGAGACCATCGAGGTCGCGCGGGTCGGCGTCTACGGCGACCTCGACCCCTGGGTCACCCTGCCGCGCAACCTGCCCGAGGCCCGCACCCGCGCCGGCACCGTGCGGATCAAGAACTACCTGTACCTGATCGGCGGCTACGACGGCACGCGCGCGGTCCGCAGCCTCTACCGCGCCCAGATCCTCGACCCGGTCAAGGTGCCGATCATCGAGCGCATGGACGTGATCAGCACCGACGGCGGCCTGCCGGCGGGACGGTACCACTACCGAGTCTCGGCGATGTACCGGAGCAATGACCCGGACAACCCCAAGGGCGAGACCCTGCCGTCCGAGGTCTTCTCGGTCACCCTGCCCGAGGGCACCTCCCCGACCCTGACCTGGTCCGAGGTGAGCGGCGTCAACGGTGGCTACCGGATCTACCGCACGCCCTACCCGGACATGGAGCCCAGCGAGGTCGAGCTGCTCGCCTACGTCGGCGATCCCGTCTACACCGACAACGGCTCGCGCAAGACCAACGGCTGGGCGCCCCTGCCCCAGGGCTCGCTGGGCAACTGGGCCAAGCTGCCCGACATGAGCTTCGACCGGGCCAGCCCCTGCGTCGCGGTCGCCCACGACCCCTTCCCCGACCCCGAGCGCTACTACATCTACGCTGCGGGCGGGTTCGACGCCGGGCGCCGGGTGCTCGATCGGGTCGAGGTCATCGACGTCGAGATCCGCTCGAACGGCAAGCAGATCATGGGCACCTGGCGCGATGCCGGCGTGCGGCTCTCCGAGCCCCGGTACGAGTGCGGCGGCTACGTCGTGCAGTCCGGCCTGCACACGGTCGTCGACCCCGAGGAGGCCTGGGTCTTCTTCGTCGGCGGCCGCGACCACACCAAGACGCTCGGCAACGTGGACACCGGTCGCGTCGGCACCCTGGGGGCCCTCATGGAGTGGGACACCATCTCACCGATCCGGGAGCCGCGAGCAGGCTTCGGCGTGCTCTCCGCCTCGGACTTCCTCTACGCGTTCGGCGGCAGCCAGAGCCGGCCCTCCAAGACGGGAGCCTCGGCGAACCTCGCCTACTTCCCCGAGGTCCAGAACTGGAACAGCCTGTCGACCTCCATGTCCCGCTGGCGCTACCTCACCTCCGCCGCCCAGGAGAGCGCCGTGGTCGTCGTCGGCGGCGGCAGCACGACCGACGAGACCGCGAGCCGCTTCGTCGACTGGACGAACTGGTGAGCCCCGCGCGCGCCTTCGGGGCGCTGTTCGGCCTGCTCCTGCTGACGAGCCCCGCGCTCGCCTGGGACGAGGACGACGATCTCCTCGGCGACGAGGACGAAGAGGACGAGCTCCCGCCGCTGTCGAGCGGGGACGACGAGCCCTCCGACGACGACGCCCCGCCGCCTCCCGAGGAGGAGCTGCCCGACCCCGACGACGCCTCCATCGAGGACATCGTGCGGGAGAAGGAGCCCGCGCCGAAGGACGGCCTGCGCCCGCTGCTCGACATCGAGGTCGGCGGCGGCATGCAGACCTTCGGCCGGGAGATCGGCGCCGCGTTCCGACCCCACCTGGGCGTCGGCTACACCCTGCCCATGCTCGCCGGGCGCATCCGCCTCGGCGGCGAGGTGGGCTGGACCCGCCCCAGCTACACCGGCGTACTCGACGACCCGCGCATGACCGACCCCATCCCGTGGTCGGTGCAGCTGCACGCCCTCGACGTGGGGGCACCGGTCGCCTTCTCCGTCTGGGGCGAGGGTCGCGACGTCGACGTCGAGTTCCTGGCCGTGCCGAAGGTCGCCTGGTTCCACGCCAAGGAGGCGGTCGGCACCGAGGACGACCCGTACGGCACCACGCGAGAATCGTACTTCAAGCCCGGGATCACCCTGGGCGCCGGCATCGTCGGCCCCATCGGCCGCGGCGAGCTCGCCGCCCACCTCGGCGTCACCGTGCTCGACCCCGGCGGCATCCTGACCGGCCCCACCGGCTCGGCCACGCCGTTCCTGACCCTCCGCTACCGCCTCGCCCTGCTCCAGCGCTCCTGAGGTTCGCATGCGTACGCTCGTCCCTGCACTCTCGCTCGTCGTGCTCGCCGGCTGCAACGAGTACGGCATCCAGCCCGACAGCATGCTGGGCCCGAACGCCCGGCCGGACATCGAGGTCTCCCCCGACCGGGTCGACTTCGGCAGCGTCTCCATGCTCGACGAGGCCTGGCCCACGCGCACCGTCGAGATCCGCAACGTCGGCGAGGGCCTGCTGAACGTCAGCCGCATCGAGGTTGCCGCCGGGCCGTTCAGCCTGGTCGAGGATCCCGGCACCCTCGAGATCCGCCCCGGCGACAGCCGCTTCGTCGAGCTGCGCTTCGACATCGTCGAGCCGGGCAAGGCGGAGGGCGTGCTCGACGTGTGGTCCGACGACCCCGACGAGGACCTGCTGCACGTGCCCATCGCCGGGCGCGCCCGCGGTCCCTGGCTGGTGGTCGATCCGCCCGTGCACGACTTCGGCCCGGTGCCGCTGGCCTGCCAGAAGACGCTCGACGTCATCGTGCAGAACATCGGCGACGAGCCCCTCGTGGTCAACGAGATGTCCTACACCGCCGACCTCGGCTTCAGCGCCACCCTCGCCCGCGAGGTGCCGTTCTCCCTGGCCGCCGGCGAGTACACGGTCGCGACGGTCGACCTGCAGGCCAACGTCGAGGGCGCCATCACCGGCGAGCTCTTCGTCGACTCGACCGACCCCCGCGGCCCCCAGACCGCGCTCCAGGCCGCCCAGCCCGAGGGCAGCCGCACCCGCACCGACGAGTTCGCGACCCCGCCGGACCCGCCGGTCGATCTCATCATCGCGGTCGACCGCTCGGCCTCGATGCTCGACGACGCCGAGCTGCTGGGCGCCTCGTTCAACACCTTCGCCACCACCCTGGGCGAGCTCACCAGCAACTGGCGGATCGGCGTCGTCACCCTGGACTCGGGCTGCTTCAACGGCGGCATCATCACCAAGAGCACCCCGGACTACCTGGGGGTGTTCGAGAAGGCGGTGAACACGGGCGACGATCGCTCGATCCAGGACGATGAAGCTCTATTCTCCCTGGTCGACCGCGCGCTGGACAACGACGTGGCCGGCGGCTGCAACGCGGGCTTCCGCCGCAAGGGGGCCGCCCTGCACGTCATCGTCGTCAGCGACGAGCCCGAGCGCAGCACCGAGCGCTCGCCGAGCCTGACCTGGGACACCTTCGTCGAGCGCTGGTACGACGAGGTCGAGGCCCCGAAGCTGCTCAAGGTCAGCGGCGTCGTGGACCTCGAGGCCTGCGGCGACGGCGCGTACGGCTACCTCCAGGCGATCGAGGCCACCGACGGCGAGCCGCTCTCCCTGTGCTCCGCGGACTGGACCGAGACCGCGGTGACCCTGGCCGAGGCGACCCTGGAGCGCGTGCACGCCTTCACCCTCGCCCGCCGCCCGGTGCCCGGCTCGATCGTCATCCTCATCGACGGGGTCCGCTCGGACGTGGACTACACCTACGACGCAGCGAGCAACAGCGTCATCATCCCCGCAGTCGCCGGCGGCGCGCACAAGATCGGCGTGCACTACCGGGTGACGGAGGACTGTCTGTAGGACGCGAGCGTCAGGATCGCGGCGGGCCGCAGATCGTCTGGCGAGGGGTCGCGTTGCTGCGGGCGGGGGATCGGAGGGGCGGTCTCCAGTCTCCAGTCTCCAGTCCCCAGTCCTCCGGCAGCGGATCCACCCCGATCGACAGTGGTGCACTGCCCAGTTCGACGCAACTGCGGTCGACGCACCCGTCTGGATCCCAGAGGAGCTGGGATTGCGGCCACCGCTCCACGCCTCGACCGCTCCCCGGCCGGCCGAAGCTGGAGACTGGAGACTGGAGACCGCCC
>CALATR010000221.1 GCA_937891875.1 uncultured Pseudomonadota bacterium
CCGGCGCGGTCGGCGAGGAAGGCGTCGAGCAGGGCGCGCTCGGTGTGGGGGGGCAGGTCGCCGACGAGCCAGGTCGCGACGTCCCCATCGTCGAGCAGGCGGTCCAGGGCGACCGGCGGCGAGCCATGGGCGCCGGCTGCGGCCCACGCCCGGGCGGCCCGGGGGCTCTGGGGCACGACATCCTGGGTCGGCGTGCCCGTGTCGGGCAGCAGGAAGCGGGGCTGGGCCTCGGGATCGAGCACGCCGGCACGGATCCAGGCCTGGCGCACATCGGGCGTCGAACGCCGGACCTCGCGATCGGAGATCTCTCGGGTGCCGGAGTGCAGGGGCAGCCACGCGCCGACTGCGCGGATGGCGAGCAAGAGGCCCGCGACCGAGCCCGCGGCGACGAGCTCGAGGCCGGGCACCAGCGTGGCCTCGACCAGGGCGCGGTGGATGAGGAAGGGCACGAACAGGCCGAAGAAGCCGAGCACGGTGGCGGTGGGCCAGGCGAGCGGCAGGGCGGGCTTGTCCCGCGGCGGGCGGATGCGGTGCAGCAGCGCAAACACCGGCAGCACCAGGATCATCAGCACCGAGAGCAGGCCGTGCTCCAGCACCGCGGTGTCGTACGCGTGCAGGGGGCGCAGGGAGAGCTGGTCGCCCAGGAAGACCTCGACGACCGAGTGCAGCCAGCGCTGGGGACCGCCGCCGAAGTCGGGATGGAGCAGCTGCACCAGGCGCGGCAGCACGAGAAGCGCGAGCACCACCAGCAGGGCGGGACCCGCGGCGAGGCAGGCGCGGCGCAGGCGATCGGGCTTGGGCGAGGCCAGCCAGGCGAAGGCGAGCCCGGCGCCGAGGGCGGGCAGCACCAGGCCCCACATGCCCAGGTGCGCCTCGACGGGAAGATCGTGCAGGAAGGACGGGAGCGGGGTCATGCGCTCCCTCCCGCCCCGCGGGTGACGCTGTCCACGTCGAGGTCGGCCCAGGTGGCGAGCACGACCACCCACGGCACCGGGGCGTCGGTCCAGCAGGCGAGCACGTCGCGGTCACGGAGGCGATCGGCGAGGGCACCACGCAGGGCGGCCGGACCGACCACGACCCAGCGCGAGCGCACCGGCACCGGGTCCCCGTGGGGGTCGCGCGGGTTGAGGCCAGGGGCGAGTCCGGCAGGTAGATCCTGGACGAAGCGGGCGAGGCGCTGCTCGACCTGCAGGGTGACGTCGGGACCCTGGAGCATCTCCGCCGGACCGAGCACCGGGAGCAGGGCGTCGGCTGCGGCCCCGAGCGCGTCGAGATCGGCGGCGGGCAGGTCGTGCACCAGGCCCTCCCGCGGCCAGGTGGCCTTCAGGAGCGACTGGGCGATGCGGGCGGGCTCCTGCACCGGGCGCGCGCGAGCCAGCCGGGCGGCGACCTCGGCGGCGGGGAGCAGGGGGCGGTGCAGGGGCGTCTCCACGCCGAGCACGTCGTTGAGGCCGTCCTCGCGGGGATCGTTCGCCAGGCGGACCCGCAGGCGCTCGAGCTCCCGGCGGGCGTGATCCCGGCTGCGACGCAGGCTGGCCCGGGCGGCGGACAGCCGCGTGGTGGCCGCACGGAGTCGGGCGGCGAGGCCGGTGGCGACGCGACGACGGCGGACCGCGAGCAGGGCGCTGGCCTGGCGACCGGGCTGCCCTCCGCCCCCCCGGCTCCACAGGCCGTCCAGCTCGGCGCGGCGGGCGATGAGGGCGTCCTGCAGGGCCAGCTTGCCCCCGCGCAGGGTGGCGAACGCCCAGCCTGTCGCCACCAGCAACCCGATGAACATGCCGCTTCCCCCTGCAATCCAGGGTGAGGGTGCGGTCGGGTCGATGCTGCCCGCGCTGGTGATCGTGCCGACCGACGCGCTGGCCTCGGACGGGGACATCAGCGCGTCGATGCCCAGCCCGGCGGCGATGCCCACCACCGCGGCGATGGCGAGGGCGAGCGGGATCACCGTCCCCAGGCGCGGCCGTCCCTCCACCGCGAGGTGCAGCGCGTCGCGACCCGGATCGATCGGCGGGGGCGGCGGGTCGAGGGCGGGCAGGGGATCCACCGCCTCGGCCAGCTCCTCCTCCAGCGCGTGGGCGGCCCGGACCAGGGCGCGCTCCAGGTGGGGCAGCACCGACAGGGCGGTCGCGGGCTCGAGCTCCTGGGCGAGCAGGTGGTCGACCCGGCGATCGAGCTCGTTGAGGGCGAAGGCCTCGTCGCGGTCGAGGGCGCGGAGCACCTCGGCGTGCTCGGGATCCTCGGTCGCCCGGTCGGGAGGCGGCTTGGTGGCCGGACCCAGCAGGACCCGGAAGCGCTGGTTCAGGTCGGTGTCGCGCTCGACCAGGCGGACGTCGAGATCATCGGGGAGGCGATCGGCGGCGCCTGACAGGGTGGCGGCGTGACGGCGGACCCGCTGGGCGGCCTCGCCCTCGCCGAACGGGTCGAGGAGCTCGTCGGGGGAGAGCCGAGAGACGAGCGCCTCGGCGCGGGCGGGATCGCCGGTGGGGTGCTCGGCGCGGGAGACCAGCTCCTGCAGTCCGTCGAGCGCGAGGCGCCAGCGGGCGTAGCGACGCAGGCGAGCGACCGGGAGCTCGGCGGCGGCGACCGAGAGTCCAGTGACGAAGCGATCATCTGCCCGGTGGGCCAGCAGTCCGGCGACCGTGTCGTCGCCGCGCTGGCCGGACAGCCACAGGGCCTGGGCCGTGCCGCGCAGGGCCCGCTCGAGGGCCTCGTCGGAGAGGCGGCCGGCGGTGGTCTGGGCGGGCACGACCAGGGCGCGGGCGAGCAGGGGATGGGGGGCGTCGGCACGCTCGGCGCGCAGGGCGGCGAGCAGGTCGAGGCCGGCCTTGGCGGAGGCGCCGCGCAGGGGAGGCAGGGCGGCGAGCACGGTGCCCCAGCAGGTCCGCTCGACCGGGGGAGCGTCGGCGGGGAAGAGCACGCCCCAGTCCTCGAAGAGGCAGCGGGCGAAGACCCGCATCACTCGCGCCGGATCCTCGGGGGGCACCTCGCCGGCGTGGGTGGTGACGACGACATCCAGGCCGATGCGACCGCTGCGGTTCGCGCCCGCCTGGAGCAGGCCTTCCAGCGCCTCTCTCGCCGCCCGGTGCAGGTGCGCCTCCGCCCTGGCACCCCCGAGCCACGGCAGCACGACCAGCGGCGCGTCCGGCTCCAGCGCGCGCGCCGTCTCCACCAGGTCCCGGGCCACCCGGTGCCCCAGCGGTCCGACGCCCACCACGACCAGCGGGTGGGAGACCACGGCGGGACCGTTGCTCACGATCCGCGCACCTCGTCGATGAGCTTGCTGACCACGGTGCGCTCCTCATCGAGGAAGCGCGCCTCGCCCTCCCAGCCCTCGGCCATCGCCTCGTAGTAGCTGCGGGACAGGCGCTCCCCGAGGGCCTGCAGGTCCTGCACCAGCGCGTCGCGATCGCTGCGCTCCACCCGCCGCATCGCCAGCGCCTTGTTCCCGCTGTCGACCATGTCGTCGCGGAGCGTGCGGTCCAGGGCCTCGAACGCCGCGAAGGCGTCAGAGCGGCGCTTGGCCAGGGGCTTGCCGAAGCCGCCCATGCGCCAGGCCCAGGTGTCGTCCTCGAACACCACGCTGGCGGCGAGGGTACACAGGGCGAACCCGCGGATCGCGTCCGAGCGCAGCTGGGCTGCCTGCCGGGCCTCGGCCTCCTTCGCCGCCTTCTCCCGGGCGCGCTTGATGGCCATCGGGTCCAGGTCTGGCAGGTCGTCATCGTGCTCGAAGGCTTTGTCGATGTGCAGGGGGTAGCCCCGGCCGACCGCGCGCTTGACCTGGTGGTAGGACAGCGCCAGCTCCTGGGTGACTCGGCGGAAGAAGTACACGGGGATGCCGAGCTTCGCCCGATAGAGGACCAGCGCGTCGGGCTCGTCCCAGCCCTCGACCAGGTCCACCCCGGGCGCGACCTCCTTGAGCAGCCGACCGAGGCTGTCCGGCGACTCGGTCGTGTAGCGAGAGGCGACGCCGGCGTAGAAGATGTTGGCCGGCGTGACCGTCGGATCGTCGAGGCGCGTCTGGTCGATCTGTGCGAGCACGACGCACTCCTCGACCACCCGCTGCAGCTTGTCGAGCACCCGCTGGCGCACGCGCTCCGCGGGCACGTCCCGCACCGCGTCGTCGAGCTTGCCCTCCTCGACC
>CALATR010000222.1 GCA_937891875.1 uncultured Pseudomonadota bacterium
CGGTAGCGGGCGTCGGGATCAGGTGGCTGACGGCGGGACGGAGGGGGCGCTCAGCGGTGGTGGGGGGTGGGGTGAGACAATATGCCCTTCCCCCGGCTCTTCGGCCTGTACCGCCCCAAGCCAGAGCCCGACCTGGCTGACGTTCTGAAGTGGGCATCGATGTGGACGGGCACCGCCGCCGTCTGCTGATCGCGCGGCCCGAGAACATCGCCGAGATCAAGCTGGCCACGCCATCACCGGGATCCTAGGCCGTTCGCTTGGGCCACCTGGCAATCCCTGGCAGACTCCGCGAGCGGAGGCAGCCATGTCGGACCCCGAGATCATCACTATCGCCGAGGCGGCGAAGCTCTTGCGCATCGGCGAGCGCACCGCCTACCAGCTCGCCCGCGACAGGCAGCTCGCAGGAGCCATCAAGGTCGGCAACCAGTGGCGTATCGACCGCGAGGTACTCGTCGCCTGGATCAAGAGCGAGGCGACGCGCGGGCTCGGGGCAGCCTGATGAACAAGAAGGAGATGACCGAGGCCGACGTCTGTCAGAACTACATCACCCCGGCCATCGTGAAGGCCGGGTGGGACCGGCTGACCCAGATGCGGCGGGAGTACACCTTCACGGCGGGGCGAGTCATCGTTCGAGGGAAGATGGCGGTCCGGGGCAAGAAGAAACGCGCCGACTACCTGTTGTTCCGCGAGGCCAACCTCCCCCTGGCGGTTGTTGAGGCGAAGGACAACAACCACCCGGTCGGCGGCGGCATGCAGCAAGCCATCGCCTACGCCGAGACCCTCGATGTGCCGTTCGTGTTCGCATCGAACGGCGATGGGTTCATCTTCCACGACCGAACCGGCCTCTCGAACCCCGTGGAGCGGTTCTTGAAGCTCGACGAGTTCCCCTCACCCGATGAACTGTGGGAACGCTACCGGGCCTGGAAGGGCCTGTCGGAAGACGCCGAGCGCGTCGCCCGCTTCCCCTACTACGAGGACTCCTCGGGCAAGGAGCCCCGCTACTACCAGCGCATCGCGATCCAGCGCACCATCGAGGCCGTCGCGCAGGGGCAGCGGCGCATCCTTCTCGCCATGGCCACCGGCACCGGCAAGACCTACACGTCCTTCCAGATCATCTGGCGATTGTGGAAGTCGGGCACCGTCAAGCGCGTACTGTTCTTGGCCGACCGGAACATCCTCGTGGACCAGACCATCACCAACGACTTCAAGCCGTTCGGCGGCGTGATGACAAAAGTGAGGAACCGCACCATCGACAAGGCGTTCGAGGTCTACCTCGCCCTCTACCAGGCGGTCACCGGCACGGAGGAGGAGAAGAACGTCTACAAGCAGTTCTCGCCCGACTTCTTCGACCTCATCGTCATCGACGAGTGCCATAGGGGGTCTGCGAAGGAGGACAGCGCGTGGCGCGAGATCCTCGACCACTTCGCACCTGCCATCCAGCTCGGGCTCACGGCCACGCCCAAGGAGACGAAGGAGGTCTCGACGCTCACCTACTTCGGCGAGCCCGTCTACACCTACTCGCTGAAGCAGGGCATCTCCGACGGCTTCCTCGCCCCCTACAAGGTGGTCCGCATCGACCTCGACAAAGACCTCCAAGGCTGGCGGCCGACCTCTGGCATGACGGACGACCTGGGTCAAGAGATCGAGGACCGGGTCTACAACCAGCGCGACATGGACCGCGTGCTGGTGTTGAACGAGCGCACCAAGCGGGTGGCCGAGAAGGTCGTCAACTACATGGTCGATACCGACCCATTCGGGAAGACCATCGTTTTCTGTCAGGACATCGACCACGCTGAGCGCATGCGTTCGGCGCTGGTGAACGAGGTCGCCAGGCAGATCCCCGAGGAGGCCGACAACACCTCCAAGTTCATCGTGCGCATCACCGGCGACAACGAGGTCGGGAAGATGGCGCTCGACGAGTTCATTCATCCCGAACGGCGCTACCCCGTCATCGCGACCACCTCGAAGCTCCTAACGACCGGTGTGGACGCCAAGACCTGCAAGCTCATCGTGCTCGACCAGCGCATCGAGTCGATGATCGAGTTCAAGCAGATCGTCGGCCGGGGCACCCGCATCCACGAGGACATGGGGAAGCTGTGGTTCACCATCATGGACTTCAAGAAGGCCACTGAGCTGTTCGCCGACCCCAACTGGGATGGCGAACCGGTGGTCATCTACGAGCCGGGGTCTGGCGACCCTCCCGTGCCTCCAGAGCCTCCTGACGGCCCCGACCCCGAACCACCCGAGCCGGAGCCCGAGGGCACCGTCAAGTACATCGTGAGCGACGTGGAAGTGTCCGTCGTCGCCGAGCGGGTCCAATACTACGGCAAGGACGGCAAGCTCATCACTGAGTCGCTGAAGGACTACACGCGCAAGGCGGTGCAGGAGCACTACGCCAGCCTGGACGAGTTCTTGGCCCGCTGGGTCACCGCCGACCGCAAGCAGGCCGTCATCGAGGAGCTGCGCGAGCAGGGGGTGCTCATCGAGGCGCTTCGTGAAGA
>CALATR010000223.1 GCA_937891875.1 uncultured Pseudomonadota bacterium
AGTGGGCCTTCTGGTCGGCTTCGTCGTAGCAGAGGTCCAGCTGCAGGGCCTCGCCCTTGAGGCGGATCTGGGTGATCGGCGAGCGCAGCTCGTGCGACACGTTGGCGGCGAAGTCGGTCTTGACCCGCGCCGCCTCCAGCTCGCGGCTGACCGTGCGCACGGTGACCAGGATGCCGACGACGCTGGTGGCAAGGACCAGCAGGATGATCCCGAAGTAGAGGAACGTCCGGTTGGTGCGCTCCTGCTCGAGGCGCTCGGGGTTGGCGGCCGCGACCTGGATGGCGTCCATGGGCATGCGGTCGAAGGACTGGCGGAAGCTGGCCGGACCCATCGGCTGGTCGATCCGCCCGACGCTGGCGACGAGATCGGGGTCGGGGGCGACGATGCGCGTGGCTGTGCGGCGCAGGTCGGCGAGGATCTCGTCCTTGTCGAAGGCGTAGAGCACGACGGACGTGCCGGTGTTGCGGATGGCCCACAGGGTCGGGGAGGTGGGCGCGGGCCGGTAGACCCAGCCGTCCTCGCTGTTGGGGGGCGAGGTGGCGAGGTCGGTGACCTCCTCGAGCAGCTGGCCGCTGCGGAAGAGCTGGGCGTCCCGCCTGTCGAGGCGGCGCCGCGCCCGGTCGATCCAGTCGGCCTCGATGTCGCGGGCGCCGGCCTGCTGGAGCTCCTCGAGGCGGTTCAGGGCGTAGCGGGCGATGGTGGGCTCGCCGCCCTCGAGCAGCGTCCAGCGGGCGTCGTCGATGAGGAACTCGGCGAGCTCGCGCAGGCCCTGCACGTTGTCCGGGCTCTCGGAGGCCTTGTGCTCTGCCTGATTCAGCCGGGCGAGATCGCCGATGCGGAAGCCCCGAGGATCCCGGACGAAGCCGTATTCTCCGATGACATCCGCGTAGGCGTCCTCGTCGCCGAGCACGACGGCGCTGCGTGCGGCGGCCAGGCGCGCCTGGGCCTTGAGGCGCCGGCTGGTGGTCAGGGCGATGGCGACGTCGAACGCCTCCCAGGCTTCCTCGTGGCGCCCGGCCAGCTCGGCTGCGACGCCACGGCGCCAGGCCTGGGCGTAGGCGGGGGTCTCGTCGATCCGCTCCTGGGGGACGGGCACGTCATAGGGCTCGACCAGCCGACCGTCAGGATCGATGACAAACGCGGCGAGCAGGTGAGGGGACAGCTCGTCCAGGCCGGTGACGGGCTTGACGTTGCGGGTGAGCCGGCGCCGGACCTGCTCCTCGAAGTCGTCGAAGAACTCCCGCTCCCGGTCGAGCACCTGATCGATGACGCCGGACGTCCGCGGCGCCAGCTCGGCCTCCAGCGAGCTCGACTGGGACTGGATGCTGGACAGGGCGAACATCGCCAGCAGCAGGTTCGGCAGCACGATGAGCAGGCCGAACGAGAGCAGGAGCTGGATGGCTCGGACGATACGCCGTGCGTCGTGCACGGTGCGGGTCCGAAAGACGCGCTCCACGAGGGGAGTCAGCAGGTGTCGACGTCGTCTGGCCATGTCGGCCGGAGACTAGCAGCCGGGCGAGGGGAAGGCTCTCCGATCGTGGCGGGGTGGGGCGGGTGGGCTCTTGTGG
>CALATR010000224.1 GCA_937891875.1 uncultured Pseudomonadota bacterium
ACAGCAACCCCCTGTGGACCTTCCTGCTGGCCGCCTGGTATCTGGTCGGCGTCGACGGCTTCACCTCGAACAAGATCATGGCGGCGGTCTTCGCGGCGCTGACGGTGCCGCTGACCTGGGGCATCGCCCGCGAGGCCCGGCCACATCGCGCGGACCTGTCCGCGATCCTCGCGGCCGCGGTGCTCACCTTCTCTGCGCAGTTCATCATCTGGGGTGCCGGCGGCCTCGAGAACAGCCTGCTCAACGTGCTGATCGCCGCGGCGGTCTGGCGCGCCCTGGTCGAGGCTCGCCGCGGGGGCGTGCCGCTGTCCGCGCTGTTCTGGCTCGGGGTCGCCGTGACCCGCCCCGACGGCATCCTGTACGCGGCGATCGGCGGATTCTGGAGCATGATCTTCCGGATCACCCGGGTCGGCTCCGAGCTTGCCGACGGCGCCCAGGAGCCCGCCCGCCTGCCCGCGATCCTCTGGCGCGCCCTGTGGCCCACCCTCGCCTGGCTCGCCCTGTTCTTCGTGCCCTTCGGCCTCTACCAGGCCTGGCGGGTCGACTACTTCGCGTGGGAGCTGCCCAACACCTACTACGCGAAGAAGGGCAACCCCTCGAAGGCCTTCGAGCCCTTCTCCTGGAACACCAAGGGCTGGAAGTACCTGCGCCAGTGGGCCCACCACCTGGCTCACGGCTACCTGCTGCCCGTCTACATCGTCGGCGTGCTCGGCCGTCGTGGCGTGCGCGGGGCCATCGCGGTGTTCTGCCTCGCCCTGTGCGCCGTCGTGCTGCTGATCCCCGGTCCCGAGGTCCTGAAGGACGCGCTCGGCTGGGATCCGGCGCTCCCCGAGTTCTGGGTCCACCTGCGCGTGTGGACGGTCTTCCTGGTCGCCGTCCTCGCTCCCTTCGCCGCCATCGGCCGGCCCGGCTGGAAGGGGCTCGTGCTCCTGTCCCACGTCGCGACCGCCGCGCTCTTCTTCGCCGTCTACGCCGGTGGCGACTGGATGAACGGCTTCCGCTGGATGGCGACCTTCACCGTTCCCGGGGCCGTGCTCCTCGCGGTCGGCCTGGCTGAGCTGGGCGATGCCTGTCGCAAGATCGACCGGGTGAACGCCGCGTTTGGCATCGCCGTCGGCGCGGTGGCCGTGCTGGCGGTCCTGCCCTTCGCGATCGGCCTGTGGGTGCCTCCCTCCTCGGACACCCTGCTGTTCGGCAACGTCGGCGCGCGCGGGGCCACCCCGGGCACGCTGCTCGGCGTGCTGGGCCTGATCGTCATCGGCGTGGTCGGCGGTCTGCTCGGTCAGCGCACCCGCCCGGACGCGGTGCGCTGGGGACCGCTCGCCTGGGTCGTCGTCATCGCCCTGTTCGGCACGGCGGTGGTGCCGTCGGTGACCCGGCTGGACCGCTTCCTGGACAAGCCCACGACGTCGCCGTGGAGCGTGCGGCGGCGGGTGCAGTACATGAACTACGTCCAGGCGCGGCTGCACATGGTCGAGCGGCCCACCAACATGGACGTCGACATGGGCGCGCACATGTACTGGTCGGGGGATCGCATCGTCGACATCGCCGGCCTGGTCGACGTCTCGATGGGGCACCACTGGTTCGATCGCCCGTTCATCGCCGAGTACATCTTCGAGGAGCGGCGGCCCCACTTCGCCCACGTGCACGGCGGCTGGGCCAGCACCAGCAAGCTGAAGACGTACGACCAGTGGGACGAGCAGTACATCGAGATCGCCCCGTATCCGACCGGCAAGACGGCCCAGCACACCGGCAACCACGTGCGCCGCGACCTCATCGCGCCGACGGACTGGGATCCGCCCGGCGGCCGCGAGGTGGTGTTCGCGGGCGGCCTCGTGCTGCACGGCTGGGACGTGCCCGCAGGCCGGGTCGCGCCGGGTCGGCACATGTACGTCGAGATCGGCTGGCGCGTGGAGAAGGACGTGCGCCGGGGGGAGGGCTTCCGCCCGCTGATCTTCCTTGCCAACGAGCGCGGCGTCGCGCACAGCTGGGATGCCGCGCCCGGCTACGACTGGTACCTGCCCCAGGACTGGGAGCTCTCAGAGGTGGTGGTGACCCGGCTGTCCCTCGAGCTCCCCGATGATCTGCCCGAGGGTCGCTACGACTTCGGCGTGTTCGTGCACGACCTGCCCAAGGGCGACGCACTCCCGGCGTTGGAGGCTGACTTCCAGCCGGGCGGCGTGCTGGCGGCGGGCGCGGTGCTCGAGCCCGTGCGCATGGGCCGCGGCGAGGTGCGCTGGCCCGACGCGGTCGAGGTCGTGTCCACCGACGCGATCACCCGCGAGGGCGAGCAGGAGGTGGCCGAGATCCTGCGCCTGGCCGGCTCCGACGGGTGCGACGAGGCCGAGGATCTCTGGCTGCTCGCCCGCCGGCGCCAGACCCGCACCCTCTTCGACGAGCGCAACGACGACCGGGTCGACCCCGCCCTGGCGGACTGCTGGGCCACCCGCGCCGACGGCCTGACCGAGCGTGAGGCCCGGGTCGCAGCCTTTCAGCGCGCTGGGGACTGGAACCACCGCAGCCCGGTCCTGGCCCGGCTCCGCCAGCCCCACGTGGACGCGCTCATGGCCGAGGGGGAGCGCTTGCGGGAGGCGCAGTCCTGGCCCGAAGCGTACGCGGCGTTCCGGGACGTGCTGCGCATGGACCCGAGCCGCTCCTGGGCCCGCCGCTACGCGATCGAGGCGCGGGACTGCAAGCTGCGGATCCGCCTCGACGAGCACGACTGCGGCGTCCTGCCGCCCGACCAGCCGGCGACGCCCCCGGTGCGCCGGCCGCTCGAGCCCGGCCGCACCCCCGCGCGCCTCATGCCCCGGCCGCGCATCCAGCCCGGCGACCGGCCCCCGCCGGTGAAGCTGGACCTGGCCGGTCCGGACGACGACGAAGACGACGATGATGTCGACGGGGAGGGAGGGGAATGAGCGCCTGGGTCGATCGCGTGCTCGCGCCATGGGATGCGCTGGACCACGACACCCGCCGTCACTGGACGGTGATCCTGCTCTCCGGCGTGCTGTTCCTGGTGCACTTCGCCTGGTTCAGCCACTGGTTCATCGAGGACGCGGCCATCACGTTCTCGTACGCCCGCTACTTCGCCCAGGGCGAGGGGTTTGCGCCCTACGCCGGCGGCGAGTGGGTCGAGGGCTTCTCCAACCCCACCTGGACCCTGCTGCTCGCGGCCCTCGACTTCGTGGGGATCAACCCCTGGATCGGCTCCAAGCTCGCCGGTGCGGTGCTGGGACTCGTGGGCCTGCCCTTCGCCTGGCGCTGGGCGCGGCACGTGCTCGGCGAGCGGTCCGACCTCGCCGCCGCCTTCGTGCCCCTGCTGCTCGCCCTGTCGCCCCAGTACGTGAACTGGGCGGCGAGCGGCCTCGAGAACAGCGTCATCACCGTGCTCATGGCCGCGGGTGGCGCGCTCATGCTGGACGAGGTCGAGGAGCGCCGGGCCCTGCCGTGGTCCGGGCTGCTGTGGGGGCTCCTGTCGATCTCCCGGCCCGAGGCGCCGGCCTACGCGGCCATCGCTGGCCTGGTCGGCATCTTCGGCGTGGGCGTCCGCCGCGGACCCCTGGCTGCGCTGGACTACACCTGGCGCTGGGGCGCGCTGTCGGCCCTGCCCTTCTTCGCCTGGCACGCGTGGGCATTCGCCACCTTCGCCTGGGAAGCGCCCAACACCTACTTCGCGAAACTGCACGATGGAGGCCGGTTTGCGCCCTGGGCGTGGGCAGGGAACAAGGCGCGCTCCTGGGGCTACCTGCGCCGCTACGCCCTGTGGTACGGCCACGGCTTCCTGCTGTGGCTCTACCTCTTCGGCCAGTCCGGCTTCAAGGGCTGGCGCGCGCGGGGCGTCGCGGTCTTCTCGGTCTTCCTCTACCTGGTGATCCTGCCGGGCACGGTGTGGCTGTGGGACGTCTGGGGCGAGGCACCCCTGGAAGGCACGGTGCCGCTGCTGGACACGACGGGTGCGTTCCCCCTGTGGCCATTCTCCAAGGATCCGACCTGGCTGTCGACCTTCCGCATCCTGCTGCTGGGGGCGATCACCGTGGTCGCGCCCGTGCTGGGCTGGCACCGCAAGGGCGCCATCGGCCGCACCCTGGCGTGGTGGGTGACGGGCTTTGTCATGTACTTCGCCCTGTACGCCGGCGGCGACTGGATGGACGGGGTGCGCTGGATGAACCTGTGCTCCGTGCCGCTGACCATCCTGCTGGTCGACGCGCTGTTCCACGGCCTCGACGCCCTCGAGGAGCGGCTGGCGCGGATCCCGGCCCGACTGCTGGTCGCGGTGCCCCTGGCGACCGTCGCGGTGCTGATGGTCATCCAGTCGGTCATCCTCATCACCCGCCCCGAGACCAGCCCCTACAACGTGCGGCGGCGGGTGCTCTACGGCCAGCTGCTCATGGACCGGCTGGACGTGCGCCGGCCCACCTTCATGGACGTCGACATGGGGGCGCACCAGTGGTTCGCCGGCCCCCGAAGCGAGATCGTCGACATCGCGGGGCTCATCGACGTGCCCATGGGCCACCACAAGTGGCAGAAGCCCTTCGTCTCCGAGTACGTCTTCCGCGAGCGCCGGCCCCACATCGCCCACGTGCACGGTGGCTGGGCGGGCAAGTCCGGACTGCGCTCCCACCCGCGCTTCCGCTCCGACTACCTGCCGGTCACCGACTTCCCGGTGTCGCCCAGCAAGCTCCACATCGGCAACCACGTGCGCCGCGACCTGGTGTTCCCGCCGGACAAGGTGCGCAACCCCGAGCGCGCGGTCACCTTCCAGACCGGGTTTGCGCTGGCGGACTGGGAGCTGCCCCACGCGACCGTGAACCCCGGCGGCACCTTCACCGTGCGGGTGTGGTGGGAGCGCCTGCGCGGCATCCCCCGCGGCGTGCGTCCGGTCGTGTTCCTGGCCCACAACGGCAAGGTCGAGGTCGTGAAGGAGCTGCCGCCGGCCTACGACTGGCTCCAGGTCTCACGCTGGAAGCAGGACGAGATCGCCCGTGGCGTGCACCGACTGACCCTGCCGGATGATCTCCCAGAAGGCACGTATGACCTGGGCTTTGCTATCCTGTCCGACCGCGCGAACCTGCAGGCGCTGGACCGTCCGGCCTCGGCGGTGAAGGGTGCGCCGGTGTTCATCCGCGGCGAGGTGCGCTGGGCCGACGTCGTCACCGTGGTCGGCCCGGACGCGC
This sequence comes from uncultured Pseudomonadota bacterium, assembly GCA_937891875.1. Taxonomy (GTDB): domain Bacteria; phylum Myxococcota_A; class UBA796; order UBA796; genus REDI01. The sequence continues at coordinate 5,175 of CALATR010000224.1, forward strand.
ACCACGACACCGTGATGGCGGACGTACGCGCCCTGCTCGACAGCCAGGCGCCCTGCGACGACCGGGAGGCGCGCTGGCTCGATGATCTGGTCTACGCCTACCCGCCCGACGATGCCGCCTGGTGGCGCACCACCCGGGAGGTGGAGGTCGCCCTGGCCATCTGTCGCGCCCGCGAGCTCGACAATGCGCTGCAGTCCGGCGCCACCCCCGAGCGGCTCGCCAGCCTCGGCGCCCGGGCGCGGTGGTGGGATCACCGCCCCTGGGAGGTCCAGCAGGCGACCGAGGCGGCGGGCGCCCACCTCCGGGCCTTGTCGGTGAAGGCCGAGGAGCGCGGCGACGTCGAGGCTGCCTACGCCCTCTCCCGAGACAGCCTGATCCTGGCGCCCCACCACGCGTGGGAGCGGCGGAGGGCGGAGAGCCTGCGCGACGAGCGGCTGGGCATCCACAAGACCCCCAGCCTGTCGCGGCGGATCCTGGAGAAGCTGGGCTTGGAGGAGCCTGCTGAAGAGGAAGGCCCGGCGGAGGACGACGAGGCCGAGGACGAAGGGCTCGACGACGAGCGCTGATCGCGTGCTGATCGAGGTCATCGAGGACCCCCCATGATCGTGGGAGGTGAGCGGGCGCCTCGGGCTCCCTATGCCTCGTGCACCCCCGGCGAGGCTCCTCTCGCCGGACGCTCGGAGGATCCGATGTCCGGTCCAGGTCGAACCAAGCGCGCGCCCGCACCTGCGCAGAGCCCGTCCCAGAGCACCAGCGCGTCCCAGGGCGGAGGTCCGGGCAACGCGGCCCGGGCGCAGGATCTGCAGGGCTTCGTCTCCAACGTCACCGAGGAGGCCCCCGGGATCCTGGCCCTCAAGATGCGCCTGGACCAGGGCAGCCCCGAAGATGTCGGGGTTGGGGCGGACTTCCAGGCCGGCGGGCCGGCGAACCTGTGGGGCAAGACCACCAAGGTCGGCAAGGGCTTCGTGCGCGGGCGCATCGAGACGCCCGATCTGACGGCGAAGGACGCGGTCGAGAGCGATCCGACCGTGCGCTTCCGCAGCCTGCCGAAGGCGCCGCCCGCATCGCCCGGACCGGACGTCCAGGCGGTGCCCCTGACCCCGGAGCTGGTGCAGGAGATGAGCGGCTTGTCCGACCAGCGCGCGGCCGATCAGCAGGCGGCGCTGGAGGCCGAGCAGGCGGCCCACCTCGAGGGCGCCGACGGGGGCATGGCCGACGAGGAGGCAGACCGCCACCGTGCCCTCGAAGCGGACATGAAGGCCGCCCAGGACGAGGAGTACAGCGGCCGCGGTCCGTGAGCGGGGGCTCGGCGCGCGCGGACCTCAGCGTCTGCCGACCACCGGAGCGAGGGCGGCGGTGACTGCATCGCCAGTGGCGCTGGTCAGACAGGGCACGAAGCCGTGGGGGAACAGCTGCCCGGCGCCCGGGTCTTCGGGGCAGTCCTCATCCGGGAAGCCCGCGGGGTCGGGGATGATCAGGGTCACGTCGGCTCCGGCGGCTTCGAGGGCGGTCGCCATGGCGCGCGCCTGGGACTCCGGGATCAGCTTGTCCCAGGGGTCGGGCGCCTGGACCAGCACGACCGGGGCGTCCATCGTGCAGGCGTGGGCGACCGGGGTGAAGTCTGCGCAGCGATCGCAGGGGCGATCCGTGCCGACGCAGGCGGTGACGGGTTCGTCGCAGGCCCCCCCGGCGGCTGCGTCCACCACCGGTCGGTAGGGCGCGCCGAGGGCGTTCAGATCGGTGGGCGGCGAGTACGCGATGGTCAGGGCCACGTCCGGGGCGGTGCCGCACTCCGGATCGAGGTCCTCCCGCCCCTCGGTGCCGGCGACCATCAGCGCCAGGTGCGCCCCGGCGGACTCGCCGATGACGGCGATGCGGTCCTTGTCGAAGCCCCAGGCGTCCGCCTCGGCGGCGAAGCTGGCGATCGCGCACTTGACGTCACCGAGATTGGCGGGGAAACGCCCACCTTCATCGACAAGACGGTACTCGATCGAGAACACCGGCGCACCGGTCAGCGCAGCCATGACGCCCGCGTAGTTGACCACCTGGGGGCTGTCCTTGCGCCGTCCGCAGTCGTTCCAGCCCCCGCCGTGCACGACCACGATC
>CALATR010000225.1 GCA_937891875.1 uncultured Pseudomonadota bacterium
ACGCCACCGCCGAGGTCGCCCCTGCTGTGCTCACGTCGGTGCTCACGACTGTGGTCAGCTTCCTGCCCGTGTTCGGGCTGACCGCCACCGAGCTGCGCCTGTTCGCACCCCTGGCGTTCACGAAGACGTTCGCCATGGGGGTGGCGCTGTTGCTCGCTCTGGTCGCCGTGCCAGGCGCGGCCCTGCTCGTGTTGAGGGTACGGCCCGGCCCCGTCCCCGGAGGCGTCTGGCGGTCTCTCTTGCGGCTGGCCCACCTCCGCGACTACGCGCTCATCGCGCTTGGCACGCTGGTGCTCCCCTACACGCCGATGGGCGGGCTGCTGGTCATGGCGCTGGGCGTGTGGCGGGTGTGTCGGCCCTTGGTCCCCGGGTGGGTCTCGAGTTGGGGAACCTTCGGTGAGAACACGGCCACCATCATCGTCGTCGGCGTGCTGCTGGTGTCGGACTGGCTGCCGTTGGGAGCGTCAACCGGACTGCTGGTGAACGCCCTCTTCGCCGGCGCCCTGATCGCGGCCGTCCTCGGCGGCTTTCGCCTGTTCGAGACTGCCTATCCGACGATTCTCAGGTGGATCCTGTCGAGAAAGCTGCTGTTCTCCGCGCTCCCGCTCGCTCTGGTCACCTTCGGCCTGTTCGCCTGGCTCGGGTTTGATCGCCTCTTGCCGTTCCTCCCCCAGGTGGTGCGAGCGAGCCCTCCTGTAGCCCTCATCGCCCACGCCGTTCCGGGGTTCGGCCGGGAGTACATGCCGCCCTTCGACGAGGGTTCGTTCCTCTACATGCCCACGACCATGCCTCACGCCTCCGTGGGCGAGGCGCTGGAGCTCCTGTCGACGATGGACGCTTCCATCAGCACCATCCCTGAGGTCGACCGGGTGGTTGGCAAGCTCGGCCGGGCAGACACCGCGCTGGACCCCGCGCCGGTGTCCATGATCGAGACCGTCATCACGTACAAGCCCGAGTATCGGACCCTCGACGATGGCACACGCGAGCGACAGTGGCGGGACCACATCCGCACGCCTGACGACATCTGGGCCGAGATCACCCAGAAGGCCGAGGTGCCCGGCCTCACCAGTGCGCCCGTGCTGATGCCCATCAACGCACGGATCGTCATGCTGCAGAGCGGCATGCGTGCCCCGATGGGGGTCAAGGTCCAGGGGCCGAGCCTGGAGTCCATCCAGGCCTTCGGTCTCGACGTGGAGGCCATCCTCAAGGAGGTCCCGACCGTACGGCCGGAGTCCGTCTTCGCCGATCGCGTCGTCGGCAAGCCCTACCTCGAGATCGACATCGACCGCGAGGCCATCGGGCGATTCGGGCTCCGGGTCGTCGATGTCCAGGATGTCCTTCAGATCGCGCTCGGCGGACAGATGCTGTCCCGCACCGTGGAGGGACGGGAGCGCTATCCGATTCGCGTGCGCTACATGCGCGAAGACCGCGACTCGATCGAGGCGTTGGGCGATGTCTTCGTCCCGACTCCAGCGGGCGAGCCCGTCCCCCTCACCCAGCTCGCCGACCTGTCCTACGTGCGCGGCCCCCAGGTCATCAAGGCCGAGGACACGTTCCTGACCAGCTACGTGCTCTTCGACAAAGTGCCGGAGCACGCCGAGGTGGCCGTCGTCCAGCAGGCCCGCGCTTCGATCGAGCGGGCCATCGCCGAGGGGCGGCTCGTCGTTCCGGACGGCGTCAGCTACCGCTTCGCCGGATCCTACGAGAAGCAGGTCCAGAGCGAGCTCCGCCTCGCCATCCTGATCCCGGTCGCCCTGGTCTTCGTCTTCATCCTGCTCTACTTCCAGTTCCGGCGGGTCAGTACCACCCTCGTCATCTACTCAGGTGTCGTCGTCGCCGTGAGCGGAGGCTTCCTAGGCATCTGGCTGTACGGACAGCCCTGGTTCCTGAACATCACAATCCTCGGCACCTCGATGCGCGACCTGTTCCAGGTCGGTACGGTCAACCTCTCCGTGGCCGTCTGGATCGGCGTCATCGCACTCATTGGCATCGCGACCGACGACGGCGTCGTCATGTCCACCTACCTGAAGCAAGTCTTCGCCCAACGCCCCCCAAAAACCGTCGAGGATGTGCGAGCAAACACGCTCGAGGCCGGACTGCGACGCGTGCGCCCCTGCCTCATGACCACGGCGACCACCCTCCTCGCCCTGCTCCCCGTGATGACCTCCCAGGGTCGCGGCTCGGACATCATGGTCGCGCTCGCCCTCCCGCTGGTGGGTGGCATGGCCATCGAGCTGATGACGCTGTTCGTGGTTCCCGTTCTCTACTGCGCCATCGAGGAGCTCGCGCTCCCCTCCCCGCCTGGGCCGGGCGAGTCCGCCGACGACCCGGAACCCGATTCGATTTCCCCCCCAACCCACCCCGCTCAACCGGAGCCGACATGATCGTCCGATTCTCCTTGATCGCTCTCTTGCTGACTGCGTGCACTGGGGCGCCTTCGCCCGACGTCACGCCGCCCGCGAACGCCGACACCACCCAGGCCCAGGTCACGTACGTCTGCCCGATGCACCCCGACGTGACCTCCACCGATCCCAAGACCAAGTGCTCGAAGTGCGGCATGGACCTGGTGAAGCAGGAGGACCATGGTCACGACGGAAAGGCGCACGAGGGCCACGGGCACTGACATGTCCGAGGACAACGACTACGAGTCCGGCAGTCTGAGCCTGTGGTCCACGGTGGCCATGGGCACGGGCGTGATGATCGGTGCGGGCATCTTCGCCCTCACCGGTCAGGTCGCCGAGCTCGCTGGGCCGCTCTTCCCCCTGGCGTTCGTAGCAGCTGCCGCAATCAGCGGATTCAGCGCCTACTCCTACATCAAGGTCTCCAGCGAGTACCCATCTGCCGGTGGGATCGCGATGATCCTGAAGAAGGCGTACGGACCCACCATGGTGACCGGGGCGGCCGCCCTGATGATGGCGCTGTCCATGGTGATCAACGAGAGCCTCGTCGCCCGGACCTTCGCCACGTACGCGCTGCGCCCGTTCGGACTCCAGGGGGACTCGCTTCTGGTTCCCGGCATCGCGCTCGCGGTCGTCGCAGTCAGCCTGACGATCAACCTCGCAGGGAACGAGGCAGTCGGTCGTGTCGCTCAGCTGACCGCTGTGCTGAAGATCGGCGGGATCGTGCTCTTCGCGCTGGTTGGGATCTGGGCGTCGGGCCTGACCTTCGAGGCGGCGTCGGGCGGGTGGGTCGAGGACACCGACCTCGGCGGCTTTCTCGCCGGCACCGCCTTGGGCATCCTGGCGTTCAAGGGGTTCACGACGATCACGAACAGCGGTGCCGAGGTAGAAAAGCCCGAGAAGAATGTCGGACGCGCTATCGCCCTCTCACTCCTCGTGTGCCTCGCTGTCTATGTCCTTGTGACTCTCGCCGTCGGTGGCGCGCTAGACATCGGACAGATCGTCGCGGCCAAGGACTACGCGCTGGCCGAGGCGGCACGACCCGCCCTTGGCGAGATCGGCGTGTGGGCGACCGTCGCCATCGCACTCATCGCCACCGGGTCAGGCATTCTGGCGAGCATGTTCGCCGTGTCTCGCATGCTCGCCATGCTGACCAAGATGGAGCTGATCCCACACAGCCACTTCGGCTTGCCGGGGCGAGTGCAGCACCACACGCTCGTCTACGTCGCGGTGGTCGCCGCCGCACTCGCCGCCTTCATGGACCTCGGACGTATCGCGTCGATGGGCGCCTTCTTGTACCTGGTGATGGATATGGTCATCCACTGGGGCGTCCTTCGGCACCTGCGAGAAGACGTCGGGGCCCGCGCTCCTGTGGTCGTCATCGCCTTGGCCCTCGATGGCATCGTGCTTGTTGCGTTGGCGGTCCTCAAGGCCTTCAGCGATCCGCTCATCCTCGCGGTCTCGGCCGGGACGGTGGTGGTAGTCGCGATATTCGTAGGCGTCTTCTTGCGATCGGCGAGCCCCGACACGTCCGAGGGGTAGAGAGAGCCCGTCGGTGCGCGAAACCTGCGCCGTCTGTGGGACAACTGTGACTGTGACATGGTTCAAAGACGACATCTCTGACGGGCGCAGCCCCCTTGATGCGATGACCGATCACAACGCCTCCGGCAGCCCATCTCGTATGCAGGGTGATGGGTTCTGATCCATGGTTTCACGGTTCCATCGGAGCAACCCGCGCGAGCAGGGCATTCAACAGGTCGGGGAGCGCTCGACGCTCCGCCCACCGAAGCAGCGCCGGGGGCACAGGGCGGCCCAGGTCCACACTGGCCGTCAGTCGCACCTGAGTTGATGCTGCTCCTCGCTCTCGTAGCACCCATGACCCCGATGTCTGCCTAATGTTGCCGCTTTCCGGTACATAGTTCCACGCCGCGGTGTAGCTCTTGGCTCCCGGCTCGCCGGCGACGGAGTTCGACATCCATACCGACCACGTCCGGTCGACGAGGGGCCAGGGCAAGTCCGTCTCACCGACACAGAGTGCGCCCAGCGGTCCCGTGCGCCTCACCGACGACGTGCGCATGTAGGGGACCCACGTGTGCTGGCTGGCGTAGTTCGACAGTGCCGGCCAGAGGCGGTTCGCCGCGACCGGAACCTCGGCGATCAGCTCGGCCCGCGCAACTCCCCTTTCGTCCGACCACGCCCGGTAGGAGGGCGGAGCAGCTGGTTCCACGCCTCCGCCGGCTAGCGCCACACCGAGTACCATCCACACCATGTGCCCTCCGGTCGGTCGGACTCTGGGCAATGCAACCCCCGTGCCACCCGCTGGCACGGGGGTTGCATTGCACAAACCGGGAGGCCACCATGCTCACGCTGCTATTGCTCGCGGTCATCGGACAGCCGGCGCTCGCCCAGGATCCCGGCAGCTTCGACTTCGACACCCGACAGATCCCCGACTTGCTCGAGGCATTCCGGGACCGGGCGCCCATCATGGGCGTGTGTCCTCTTGGGGAGGTCGACCGGCGTGCCGTGCCGCCGGGACGCCATCTGCTCCACCTGGGTACGACGGGCTTCTATCTCGACTTGGACGGTCGAATCGAGCTTACCGAGCGACAGCGTGTCGAGTTGGTCCGGATCCGGGATCAGGCGCTCAAAGCGGGCGCTGAGCTGGACGCCGAAATCCTTGCAGCAGAACACGAGGTCTGGGCAACGTCGTCGTCGCTTGCCAACAGTGAGGCGCTCCGCGCCAAGGTCCGGACGGTGGAGACGCTCCGGACCAACCAACGCCTGCTCTATGTCGATGCCGTGACGGAGGCGGCGTCGCAGCTCACCGAGAAGCAGCGGCGCATCCTCACCAAGAAGTGAGGCCTTTCGCGCGAATGAGAACCCGCTTCGCAACTCCGCGAGTCGGCGCCAGACGGAATCCTCTCCAACGTTCACCGACCGTAGACCGAGGCCACATGAAAATCGAGCCCGTCCTAGCATACCGAGACCACGCTTTCCTGGACAGTGATGCCGGACGCCCCGTTCGCATCCTGGCCGAGATCCTCCAGCCGTTGCAGGCCTTCCAGCGCGAGAAGGTGCACGACACCGTCGTGTTCTTCGGTTCCGCGCGCCTGCGCGAGGACGGGCCGTTGTCGCGCTACTACCATGATGCTCGAGAGCTTTCGCGCCTGCTCACCACCTGGTCGATGGCGCTCCCCTGCGACGAGCGACGCTTCTTGGTCTGTTCCGGCGGAGGCGGCGGGATCATGGAAGCGGCGAACCGGGGCGCCTCGGACGCTGGGGGGCGGACCATCGGCCTCAATATCGGGTTGCCCCACGAACAGCGTCCAAATCGCTACATCTCGCCGGGACTCGGATTCGAGTTCCATTACTTCTTCACGCGCAAGCTGTGGTTCGCGCACCTGGCCCGAGCGATGGTCGCGTTCCCCGGTGGCTTCGGCACCCTCGACGAGCTCTGCGAGATCCTCACGCTCTCGCAGACGGGAAAGCTCACCCGCCCGATCCCCGTCTTCCTCTACGGGCGGTCCTTCTGGGAGGAGATCGTCGACTTCCAGGCCCTGGTGCGCCACGAGATGATCAGCCCGCAGGACCTCGACCTGTTCCGGTATGTGGATGACCCGGAAGAGGCGTTCTCCGCGCTCCAAGGAGTGCTGACGCTCGAGACAGGACCTCGCTCGCCTGACTTCACCCCAACGGTAAGATCTTGCTGAACAAGCGCGCCCCCGAGACCAAGGAAGCCCGATGAACGCCAACGACCTCACCCATCACCTGATCGCCGAGCTTCAGCGCGTGGCCGCCGCCAATTGCGAAACACGATGCGTCCTAGACGCGATGTCCCCGCACATCACCGACGCTGTCCTCAGCGCCACCGTCGACCAGATGTCGGCGATCGCCGCCGAGGAGGCCTCCATCGCCGAGTGGCTGCTGGACGGGCAAGGCCAAGCTCCCGAAGGCTGCGCCGCGCGTCCGGTCGAGCCGGTTGCGAACGCGGGCTGGTCGGCGACCGAGCAACTTGACCCACAGCTCCGTGACATCGAGATCGGAACCGTAGCGACCCAGCTCCAGAGCTACCACCTGGCGGCCTGGCTGGGGGTCGCCGCGTTCCTGCGGGTGCTCGAACTGCAAGACGAAGCGGACGTTGTCGACCAGCTCACGACGGCGCTGCGATCCCTGGAGCGAGAGCTCGAGACCCTCCGCCCTTCACTGGCCCAGTTGGCGCCCAATCTCAACGACTCGACGGAGTGGTACCGCCCCTCCAATCGTCGCCACTACGGCAACTTCGCAACCACCACCCTCCGCCTGTGAATCCGTCGGCGCTGGATGGTGGCGGCCCGTTTGGGGTGACGGCGTGAGGTGCGAGACCACGACCGATGGGGGTACTGCAGTGGCAAGCTTGAGAGCAGACGAATTGGCCGAAGTCGACGCCTTCTGGCGCGCGGCCAACTACCTGGCCGTCGGCCAGATCTACCTCCGCGACAACGCGCTTCTACGTCGACCCCTCCGCGCGTCTGACATCAAGCCGCGACTCCTCGGACACTGGGGGACCTGCCCGGGCCTGTCGCTGGTCAACGCCCACGTCAACCGCGTCATCAAGCGGACTCACCAGCAGGTGCTGATGGTGTTCGGGCCCGGCCACGGGGGGCCCGCGGCGGTCGGGTGTGCGTGGCTCGAGGGCACCTACAGCGAGGTCTACCCGGAGGTCTCGCAAGACGAGTCGGGCTTGGAGCGGCTGTTCACCCAGTTCAGCTTCCCCGGAGGGATCCCGAGCCACGTCGCTCCCGAGACGCCCGGTTCGATCCACGAGGGGGGCGAGCTCGGGTACTGCCTGGCGCACGCCTACGGAGCCGCGTTTGACAATCCGGAACTCGTCGTGTGCTGCATCGTGGGCGATGGCGAGTTCGAGACGGGACCGCTCGCCGCGAGCTGGCACTCCAACAAGTTCGTCAACCCCGCCCGCGATGGGGCGGTGCTCCCGATCCTCCACCTCAACGGCTTCAAGATCGCGAACCCCACGGTCGCCGCCCGCATCGACCGGGAGGAGCTCGCACAGCTCCTCGCCGGCTTCGGTCACGAGGTGCGTTTCGTCCGGGGTGACGAGCCGACCGAGGTGCACCGCCAGCTTGCCGAAACGATGGACTGGGCGTTCGCGTTGATCGCCGACATCCAACAGGCCGCGCGACGGTCTGCGGTCGCGGCTCGGCCGGCCTGGCCGCTCATCGTGCTCGACACGCCGAAGGGCTGGACCGGGCCGCGCGAGCTCGACGGTCTGCCCATCGAGGGATCGCACCGGTCCCACCAGGTGCCGCTCAAGGCCGTGCGCACCAACCCGGCACAGCTGCGCGCCCTCGAGTTGTGGATGCGGAGCTACCGCCCACACGAGCTGTTCGGCGACGACGGCGCGCCTACGTCCGCCGTCCGGTCCATCGTCCCCGCCGGAAACCTCCGACCGAGCGCGTCTCCGCACGCCAACGGCGGGCAGCTCCTGCGTCCGCTGATGCTTCCGGACCCCCGGACCTACGCGACGCCCGTCGAGCTCCCCGGAGCGGCCGTCGCCGAGGCGACCCGGGTGATGGGCGCGTACCTCCGCGACGTCATCGACCTCGACGAAGACCAGCACTTTCGGATCTTTGGACCCGACGAGACCGCATCGAACCGGTGGACCCCGGTCTTCGGCGTGACGGACCGGGTCTTCATGGGTCGCCGGGAGGCAACCGACGACCACCTCTCCTCCGACGGTCGGGTGATGGAGATCTTGAGCGAGCACGTCTGCCAGGGCTGGCTCGAGGGATACCTCCTCACCGGGAGGCACGGGTTCTTCAGCTGCTACGAGGCCTTCGTGCACCTGATCGACTCGATGTTCAACCAGCACGCGAAGTGGCTGAAGACGTCGAAGGAGATCCCGTGGCGCGAGCCGATCGCGTCGCTCAACTACCTGCTCACATCCCATGTCTGGCGCCAGGACCACAACGGGTTCAGCCACCAGGACCCGGGGTTCATCGACCACGTGGTCAACAAGAAGGCGGACATCATCCGGGTCTACCTGCCACCCGACGCCAACACGCTGCTGTGGGTGACGCAGCGGTGCCTCGCCAGCCGGGACAAGGTCAACGTGATCGTGGCGGGCAAGCAGCCCGAGCTGCAGTGGCTCGACATCGACGCGGCCCAGCGCCACGTCCAGCGCGGGATCGGACTGTGGCCGTGGGCCAGCACCGACGGTCACGAGGAGCCCGATGTCGTCCTCGCTTGTGCGGGCGACGTGCCGACGCTCGAGACGCTGGCCGCCGTCCACCTGCTCCGGGAGCTGCTCCCCGAGCTACGAGTCCGGGTCGTCAACGTCGTCGACCTCATGACGCTCCAGTCCCCGTCGGCGCACCCGCACGGGCTGTCCGACGACGACTTCGACGACCTGTTCACCGAGGATCGGCCCGTCTTCTTCCAGTTCCACGGCTACCCGTGGCTCATCCACCGGCTCACCTACCGACGCCGAAACCACGCCAACTTCCACGTCAAGGGCTACCGCGAGGAGGGCACCACCACGACTCCGTTCGACATGGTGGTGCTCAACGGGCTCGATCGCTTCCACATCGTCCGCGACGTCGCGTCTCGGGTCACGGGTCTCGGGGCCCGTGCCGCCTACGTCAAGCAGGAGATGGACGACCGCCTCGCGCGCCACCACGACTGGATCCGGCGGGAGGGAGTGGACCTACCGGAGGTCACCGAGTGGCGCTGGAGCGCCCCGTGATCGCAGCCGTGCGAACCGGGGTCGCGAGGATGCGACCGCAAGTCCGAGGAGTCCCCATGTTCTCGCTGGACCGTGCCGCCCTCGTCGGTGTGTTCGTGCTGGCCGGCTGCACCACCGCCCCGCCGCCAGAAGCGCCCGCCCCTGACGTCGCGACGGTGGAGGAAGCCGCTGCCAGCACCCTCCCGCCGGTACGGGTGAACACCGCCCCTTCGTGAGGCTGCTGCACCAAGTGGGTGGGTCACCTACGTGAGCATGGATTCCAGATCGCCGACGTGTCCGCGGTCGACCGCCGGACGCACCAGGCGATCCGCGCCCAGGCGGGGGTGCCCGCCAACGCGCAGAGCTGCCACACGGCGTTCGTCGGCGACTACGTGATCGAGGGCCACGTCCCCGCGGACGTCATCAAGCGCCTGCTCCACGAGCGACCCGCCAGGGTGACCGGGCTCGTCGTGCCGGGCATGCCCCCCGGCTCCCCGGGCATGGAGGGCTTGCGCTCCGTGAGGTACGTCGTCAACGCGCTCCACGAGGACGGCTCGACGACGGCGTACGCGCATCGCTGACCGAGGCCTTGGCCCGCTTCTTGCTCCATGCCCGACGGAACGATGCGGGACGAGGAGGAACCGATGGAGCTCACCTTCCAAGGCGCGGTCGGGACGGTCACCGGAAGCCGGACCCGGGTCGACGTGGCCGGGTCCTCGTTCCTGGTCGACTGCGGGATGTACCAGGGCTTCAAGCAGCTCCGGCTCCGAAACTGGGAACACGATCCCGACACGGCGCGGCGGGTGGAGGCCGTGGTGCTCACGCACGCGCACCTCGACCACTCTGGCCTGCTCCCGCGCCTCGTGAAGAGCGGGTTCCGAGGTCGGATCCACTGCACGCGAGCGACAGCGGACCTACTACGGGTCGTCCTGCTCGACGCCGCCCACCTGCAGGAGGAGGACGCGCGCCGCGCAAACCGGCGACGCTACACTCGCCATCGTCCGGCCAAGCCGCTGTACACGACCGAGGACGCAAAGGCGACGCTGGCGCTCGTCCAGCCCCAACGGGTCCGGGCGCCGTTCCAGGTCGGCGGCGCCGAGATCACGCTGGTCCCCGCCGGCCACATGCTGGGTGCGGCGGGCGTGCTGATCCGAGAGGGTGTGAAGACCGTGTTTTTTTCGGGTGACGTGGGACGGCAGAACGACGTGCTCATGCGGCCGCCGGCACCGTTCGAAGGCGCCGATCTGCTCGTGGTCGAGTCGACGTACGGCAACCGCCTGCACGGGGCGGAGGATCCACTCGAAGCGCTGGCCGCAGTCGTCGACACGGTCTGTCGCCGCGGCGGGATCCTGATGATCCCCGCCTTCGCCATCGGCCGCAGCCAGGCCGTCCTGCACCTGCTCGCGGGACTGCGGGCGAGCGGTCGACTCGGCGACGTGCCGGTGTACCTGAACAGCCCGATGGCGATCAACGCGAGCGACATCTTCTGCGAGCACCTCGACGCGCACCGACTGACCGTGCAGCAGTGCCACGAGATGTGCGACGTCGCCACGTACGTTCGAACCGCCGACGAGTCGAAGGCACTGAACGCGAGCCGCGGGGCGAAGATCCTGATCGCGGGCAGCGGAATGGCGACGGGCGGACGGATCCTCCACCACCTGTCGGCGTTCGCCGCCGATCCCGCCAACGGGATCCTCCTCGTCGGCTTCCAAGCGGGGGGCACCCGTGGCGCGGCGATCGCGGCCGGGGCCGAGACGGTCCGGATCCATGGACGGGACGTCTTGATTCGCGCCGAGCGCTTCCGGATGCACGGACTCTCGGGCCACGCCGACTGGCGCGAGATGGCGGCCTGGCTGTCGTCCGCCCCCTCGGCCCCGAGGGTGCTGATCAACCATGGGGAGCCCGCCGCTGCCGACGCCCAGCGGATCCACCTGCGCGACGAGCTCGGCTGGGACGCCGAGGTCGCAGTCCCCGACCGGACCTACACCCTCTGACCCGGAGCCATCGTGACCACCCAGACGCCCCGCACCCATCCCGGCCGACACGACGCCGGCTCCGGTCACCACCACGACCACGCCGACCACGATCGTGCGTCTCCCTCGGACCGTGAGGGTCACGATCACGGTGGCGGCCACGGCGGTCACCACGACCACCACGCCCACATGGTGGCGGACTTCCGGCGTCGGTTCTTCGTGTCCCTGGTCCTGTCGGTCCCCGTCATCGTGCTCGCGCCGATGCTCCAGGAGCTTCTGGGCGTACGCGAGGTGCTGGCGTTCCCGGGCGACCGCTGGCTGTCCGCGGCGTTTTCCACGGTCGTCTTCTTCTACGGAGGCTGGCCCTTCCTCAAGGGCCTCGCATCGGAGCTCCGCAAAGCCGCGCCGGGGATGATGACGCTTATCGCCATCGCCATCACCGCCGCGTATGCCTACAGCATCGCCACCGTGCTCGGCCTCCAGGGCGAGGGGTTTTTCTGGGAACTCGTCACGCTGATCGACATCATGCTGGTCGGCCACTGGATCGAGATGCGATCGGTGATGGGGGCCTCGAAGGCGCTCCAGGAGCTCGCCCGCCTGATGCCGCAGGAGGCCCACCGGGTGCTCGACGATGGCTCCGTCGAGGACGTCCCCGTCGGCTCCCTCGCGAACGGCTGGACGCTGCTGATCCGTCCTGGGGAGAAGCTCCCCGCTGACGGCCGCGTGCTCGACGGCACGTCCTCGATCAACGAGTCGATGCTCACCGGCGAGAGCAAGCCCGTGGCAAAGCGGCCCGGCGACACCGTCATCGGGGGGTCGGTCAACGGCGAGGGCTCCCTGCGCGTCGAGGTGACGGCGACGGGCGACGGCACCTTCCTGTCGCAGGTCATCGACCTGGTCCGCCAGGCGCAGGAGTCCAAGTCCAAGACCCAGGACCTCGCCAACCGAGCCGCCGTCTGGCTCACCGCGGTGGCCCTGATAGGCGGCACCGCCACATTCCTGGTCTGGGTGCTCGCCACCGGACAGCCGCTGTCGTTCGCCATCGAGCGAGCCGTGACGGTGATGGTCATCGCGTGCCCCCACGCGCTCGGCCTCGCCGTGCCGCTCGTGGTCGCCGTGTCCACCGCGCTCGCCGCCGGAAACGGCCTGCTGATCCGCGACCGGGCGGCCTTCGAGTCCGCTCGGAAGATCGACGCCATCCTCTTCGACAAGACAGGAACCCTGACCAAGGGCGAGTTCGGGGTCACCGATACCCTCATCCTGCCTGACGGGGGCGACCTCACCCAGGAGCGGCTGCTCCGGATCGCGGCGTCGCTC
>CALATR010000226.1 GCA_937891875.1 uncultured Pseudomonadota bacterium
AGAGGCCGAACGTGGAAATCAAGAAGACGGGTACCACAAACTCCGGCACCTTGAAGAGCATTACTGCCAAAAACAGCGTGGCCCCGATGAAGGAGTAGGTAACCGGCGCGATGCCAATGAGCGCGCCCGCCGCGGCGAAGTCGCGGTGAATGGCCGCGACCACCTCCGGCGCGCGGATCCGCCCGTCATTGTCCGTGTCGAGCATCGCCAGCGTCTTGACGTCGAACGCCATGTCCTTCACGGGACAGGCGAGCGCCGCCCACAGCTTCTGGTCCAGGTGCTCCAGGTTGGCGAAGTCCGCCGCAGTCTCCATCCGGGGCTGATGAAAGCCACCAATCTTGGTGAAACGCCAACTATGCGTACCGGAACTGCTCGCCATGTTGTACCTCCTTCCTGGGGGCCACGATCTCGGGGCGGCAGCACTCTACGCCGGGCAGGACGGCACAAACGAGGCGAAGAAGTTCTTTCGTGCGCGACGGCCCGTCACCGCACCCGGAACACCCCGGGGGTGACGCCGAAGCAGCCGCGAAAGGCGTGCACGAACGCGCTGACAGACTCGTACCCGACGCGATCGGCGACCTCATACACAGCGAGCTCGGAGCCCAGCAGCACGACGGCGTGGTGGAGCCGGGCGAGACTTCGCCAGGCACCGAGGGAGAGGCCCGTCTGGTCCCGAAATCGGCGCTCCAGGGTGCGGCGGGAGGCGCCCAGCCCGGCGCACAGGGCATCGAGGGACCGACGGCTGCCCGGTCGGTCGAGGATCCGCTCTGCGACGGCACGGGCGGCGGGATCCCGGGGGAGCGGGAGCTCGAGGCGAGAGACGTCCGCGGCCGCCAGCTCGTCGTGGAGCACGGCGATGAGGCGGTGATGGGGTGGACCGTCGGCGAGAGGGGCCGCAGCGACCCGGCCGACCAGGGCGCGGAGCAGCTCGCCGACCTCGACGACGACGCAGCGCCCGGGCAGAGTCGGCAAGGCTTCCGGCGGAAAGTAGAGCGTTCGAAGCGACAGATCGGTGATGCACAGGAGCTGGTGGCGCACGCCTGGCGGCACCCACAGGCCGCGGGTCGGGGGCAGCACCCACGAGGCATCGTCGACGACCACGCGACCCACGCCATCATCGGCGTAGACGAACTGACCCCAGCCGCGGGCGTGGTCGGGCAGGCTGGAGCCGCGGGGCAGGCCGATGGCCATGGCGCGGACGATCGGGTCTTGTCGTCCTGTCGACATCATCTGCCCGACTATCGTAATGCAGCCAGACCGTCTGACGATATCGTGGGATCGGAGGTGAGAACGTGTCCATTACCCACTTCGCCGTCTACGTGGATGATCCCGACCGCGCGATGCGGTTCTACCAGGCCGTGTTCGGCTGGCGCTTCGAGGCCTGGGGACCGCCCGGCTACTGGAACATCAGCACCGGCGGGGACGGCCCCGGCCTCACCTTCGGCGCCTTGTCCCAGCGCGATCGACCGGTCTCCCCCGGCGGCCCGAACGCGTGGCGCTGCACCGTCTCGGTCGACGATGTCGACGCCGCCCTGGCCGCGATCGTCGCGCACGGCGGCACTCGGCACTCGGCGATCGCCGACATCCCCGGGGTCGGCCGGGTGGCGGAGTTCAAGGACCCCGAGGGCAACCTGGCCTGCGTGATGGCGTACGCGCCGGGGAACCCGCTGGCGACGAAGAAGGGCTAGGACGGCCACCAATCGGGCAGCAGCGCCGCGTGGGCCCGCAGGTAGGTCTCCCGGTTTCGCGGACGGGGCCGGCCCAGCCACACGCTCATCGCGCCCACCGACGCGTCCGCGATCCAGCGGGCTGCCATGTCGGGGAAGTCAGGCGGCAGGCCCTGCACGTCGGGTGGCGCCAGGTCGTGGGTCTCGATCAGCTCGCGCACGGACTCGGCGAAGTGGGTGCGCAGCATCGCGTGCAGCGGGTTCATCGTCTCGGACAGCTCGCGCCGGTAGATGACCTCGTGGGCCTCCAGGTGCTCCAGCACGCCAAGCGTCGTGCTCCTCACCGCCTGGCCGAGCCCACCGTCGGGCACGTCGAACAGGTAGGTCTCCCGCACCACGTCGAGCTCCTCCGAGAGCACCGCCGCCAGGAGCGCCGCGGGCGAGGCAGCGTGCTGGTACACGGTCGAGCGGTGCACGCCGGCCTCCCGGGCGAGCGCGGAGACGGAGATCTCCGCAACAGCCTGTTTCTTGGCGAGCGCGAGGATGGCTGCGGCGAGAGCCTGACGGGTGCGCCGCTGGCGCGGATCGAGCGATTCGGGGGCTGCGGTGCTCATGTCGTCCCGCATACCTCGTTCGGCACACTTCTCCGACACCTGTTGTCTATTCGACACCTGTTGATTAGATGATCCTCCTGATCCCAAGGAGGTCCCATGACCCGCTTCGCCAACAAGACCCTGCTCGTGACCGGTGCCGCCAGCGGCATCGGCAAGGCCATCGCCATCCGCGCCGCCGCGGAGGGTGGCCGCGTCGTCGTCGCCGACATCGCCGAGGACGGCGGCCGGGAGGTGGTCGGGCAGATCACCGGATCCGGCGGACAAGCTGCCTTCTTCCGCCTCGACGTCTCCAGCTCCGTCGCCTGGGGCCAGGCCGTCGCGTTCACCCTGGAGACGTTCGGCAGCCTCGACGTGCTCGTCAACAACGCCGGGATCGGCGACACCGACACCATCGAGGACACCAGCGACGACACCTACAAGCGCGTCATCGCCATCACCCAGGACAGCGTGTTCTACGGCATGCGCGCGGCGTCCAAGGCGCTCAAGGAGGGCGGCGGCGCCGTCGTCAACATCAGCTCGATGTTCGGCATCGTCGGTGGCTTCGGCACCAGCCCGGCCTACCACGCCGCCAAGGGCGCGGTCCGGCTCATCACCAAGTCCGCCGCACTCGGCTGGGCGACCCAGGGCGTGCGCGTCAACAGCGTGCACCCGGGCTTCATCGCCACCCCGATCCTCGGCGAGACCGACCGCGGCATGCTCGCGGAGATCACCCCCATGGGCCGCCTGGGCCAGCCCGAGGAGGTCGCCGCGGTGGTGCTCTTCCTCGCCAGCGACGAGGCCAGCTTCGTCACCGGCTCCGAGTTTGTCGTGGATGGCGGCTACGTCGCGCGCTGAGGAGCCAGCCCGGGCTCGAACGCAGCCCGGAACCGCGCGTCCACCTCGGCCGGAGCCAGGTCGGGCGCGCGGGTCAGCCACCACTCGACCGCCGCGCCGAGCCCGCCCGCGATCGCCTGCACCTGCAGCTCGTCGGGCTCTGAGAGGCGCTCCCGGATCAGCTCGCACCAGATGTCGTGCACCAGATCCTGCATGAACGCACCGCCGCGACCGCGCATCAGGGCCGCGAACAGGTCCGCCTGCTCGGCCGCGTGCTCGAGCATCGGCCGCACGAAGGCGAGCGCCGGATGCACGCTCGGATCCTCGGGCCCGCGGGTCGCCTCGCGCAGGTGCTCGCCAAGGCCCTCGAGGCTGCCCTGCAGCAGGTCCGACTTGTCCGCGTAGTGGGCGTAGAACGTCGTCCTTCCGACATCCGCCCGCTCGCAGATCTCAGCGACCGACAGGGCGTCGAAGCCCTTCTCCAGGATGAGCTCGACCAGCGCCCGCTGAAGCGACCGCCGCGTCCGCGCGACCCTCCGATCCTCGGCCATCCGTCCTCCCGAACACCCACCCGGGGCGTGTTCCGAACCGGACGACACGCCCGCGGTGTCCCTGGTGCGCGCCGTCATGGAACGCCATGTCCGTAACCGAACACTCTGTTCGGAGACACCATGCGCATCCAGCTCCGCGGCGTGAGCAAGACCTTCCGGGTCGCGTCGGCCGCCTTCAATGCCCTGTCCGACATCGACCTGGACCTCGCGTCCGGGAGCCTCGTCGCCCTGGTGGGGCGGTCCGGGAGCGGCAAGTCGACGCTCTTGTCGCTGATCGCCGGCCTCGATCGCCCGACCACGGGGGAGGTCCTCCTGGGTGACACCCGGATCGACCCGCTCCCCGAGGCGCGCCTCGCCCGCTTCCGCGGCCAGCACGTGGGGGTGGTGTTCCAGTTCTTCCAGCTGCTCCCCACCCTCACCATCCGCGAGAACGTGCGGGTGGCCATGGATCTCGTCGGTCGCATCCCACGGAATGACCGAAGTGATCGGGTGGTGGCGCTGTTGGAGCAGGTAGGCATCGCCGATCAGGCCGACAAGCTGCCCGCCACCCTGTCCGGGGGCCAGCAGCAGCGCGCCGCGATCGCCCGGGCGCTCGCCAACGATCCCCCGGTGCTGGTCGCCGACGAGCCGACGGGCAACCTCGACAGCGCCACCGCCGCCGCCGTCATGGGCCTGTTCTTCTCCCTGCGCGACCAGGGACGAACCGTGGTGCTCGTCACCCACGACCTCGACGGCGTGGGCGTCCCCGACCGCATCGTGGAGCTTCACGACGGGAGGACCGCATGAGCCCCATCCTCACCAAGGCCGTGCGCGACCTGTGGGCGATCCGCGGCCGGGTCGCGTTCATGGTGCTCGCCCTGGCCGCGGGGCTGACCAGCCTGGGCACGGTCTCGACGATGCGCGACGTGGTGCTGCGCGAGATGACCCGCGCCTACCGGGACTCGACTCCGGCGTCCGCGACCCTCGACGTCGGTGAAGACGGCATCTCCGACGCTGATCTCGCCTGGCTGCGGGCCCGAGCCGAGCTGGCCGGGGCCGAGCGCCGCGCCACCCTGGACGGACGCTACCGCACCGACGGCGGCTGGCAGCGCGCCAAGCTCTTCGTGGTCGACGACTTCGCCAGCATGCGCATGGCCCGCCTGGGTCACGAGCGCGGCGCGTCCATCCCCGGGCCGGGTGAGGTGCTCCTCGAGCGCAGCGCGGTCGCCGTCACGCACCTCGACGTCGGCGACGAGGTCACGCTGTCGCTCGGGCGGGGCGACGTCCGGGTCCGCGTCGGCGGCATCGCCCACGAGCCCGCCCTCGCCCCCGCGTCCACCGAGCAGGCCGGCTACTTCTACCTGTCGCCCGACACCCTGTCCGAGCTCGATCCGGAAGCTGCACTCGACGAGGTCCGCGTGCTGGTCGCGGAGTCGCCCTTCGACGTCGACGCGGTCGAGCGCCAGGTGCTGTCCACGCTCACCGCGGCTCGAGAACGAGGGATCTCCCTCCATGAAGTCCGGATCCCCCCACCGGGCGCGCACCCCCACGAGCGCCCCTCCCAGGCCGTCCTGCTCGTGTTCAACGTGTTCGCCGGGCTCACGACCGTGCTCGCGGCCGTGCTGACCGCGTCGCTCCTCGCTCTCACCCTGGCCCGCCAGGTGCGCGAGATCGGCATCCTGAAGACCCTGGGCGCGACCCGGCTCCAGGTCGCGGGCAGCTTCGCCGTGCACCTCCTCGTGGTGTCCGGCCTGGCGCTCGCGGTCTCCGCCGGGCCGACGCTGCTCCTGGGCCAGCTCGCGGCGGGCAGCATCCTGGACCTGCTCAACATCGAGCCCGAGAGCGTGCTGCCCGGCCCGACCGTGCCCGTGCTGCAGGCGGTCGTCGGCCTGACCCTGCCCCTGCTGGTCACCGCCCCGGCGGTCTGGCGCGCCTCGGCGACCACCGTGCGCCAGGCGCTCGCCGACCATGGCGCCCCCCAGGTCGGCTGGCGCTGGCCCCGCCCCCTCACCCCCCGCAGCCGCTGGCTGACGTTCGGACTGGACAATGCCCTGCGCGTCCCACGACGATCCGCCCTGACCGTGGGCCTGCTCGCGGTGGGCGGCGCCCTGTTCGTGACCGCGCTGTCCGTCGCCAGCAGCTGGGACGCGGTGACCGACCAGGTCCTGCTCACCCGGCACTACGACGTCGAGGTCCACGTCGACGAAGTTCCCACCCCCCTCGACGATCTGGCGGGGCGGGTGGAGGTCTGGCGCGCCCGGCCCGCGACCTTCGACGCGTCCGACGGCGTGCCGATCAGCCGCACCTACCCGGACGAGGGTCACGGCACGATGGCCGTGCTGGCGGGTCCGCTGGACTCGACGCTGGTCGACTTCCACCTCCTGCAGGGCCGACTGCTGTCCGCCGACGACCGCGGGGGCCTCGTGCTCAATCAGCTGGCCGCCGCGCGGGTGGGGCCGAGCCCGGTCGGGCAGCGGGTCACCCTGTGGGTCGACGGGCAAGCCAGCGACTGGACCATCGTGGGGGTGGTGCAGGAGGTCGCTGCCCCCGCCCAGGCGTATGTCACGCCGGACGCGTTCGACCGCCGCTTCGGGGACGGCCCCGGGATCCTGAGGCTCGCCGATCCACCTTCGACGCCGATCCTGGAGCAGCGCCTCGCCGAGCGGGGCAGCACCGTGCAGGCCATCATGCCGCTCACCCTGCTCTACAACGCCATGGGCGAGCACGTGCTGGTGCTGGTCAACGCACTGGTGCTGCTGTCCCTGCTGATGGCCGGGGTCGGTGCTCTCGCCCTGGGCTCCACCATGAGCACCGTCGTGGTCGAGCGCAGCCGCGAGCTGGGTGTGCTCGCCGCGGTCGGAGCGAGCCCGGGCCAGCTGCGCAGCGCACTGCTCGTCGAGAGCGGCGTGCTCGCTCTCGCCAGCCTGCCCCTGTCCCTGTTGCTCGCCGTGCCGCTGTCCGCCTGGGTCGGCCAGATCGTCGGCGACCTGGCGTTCGCCCTGCCCCTGCCCTTGCGGATCTCCTGGTCCGCCCTCGGGATGTGGGGGATCGGCGTGCTGCTCGGCGCGGTCCTTGCGGTGTGGCTCCCCGCCAGCTGGGTCAGTCGCCGTCCGGTCGCGGAGCGCCTGCGTCGGGTGTGATCCGATCGACCTGAGCCGCG
>CALATR010000227.1 GCA_937891875.1 uncultured Pseudomonadota bacterium
CGAAGCCGTCGGCGATGGCCGCCTCGAACGCCTGGGTCCGCCCGCCGCCGACCACCTCGACCTCGACCACACCCTCCGGCGCGGCCAGCCGGACCGCGCCCTCCGGGCCGATCTGCTGCTCGATGCCCGGCAGCTTGACCACCGAGCCGGGCTGGGCGACCACGACCAGCCAGCCCTGGCGCCCGGACCCGGCGCCGGCCGCCAGACCGCCCTGACCGTTGCCGTCCGCGCCGGGGATGCCGACCCCGTCCTGGGGACGCCAGCCGTTGCCGGGATCGCTGTCGACCCACTCACAGGCGTCCGGATCCCACCACGGACCCTCGCCGCCGGCCGGGACCTCGGGCTCGACCACCGCGGGGGGCTCTTCCACCGGCGCCTCGTCGACCGGCTCGACGGGCACGGGCTGCGGTCGCCCGCCGGACGCCCAGACCACGCCGATCTTGGCGCCGACGAACCACCGCCCCTGCAGATCGGTCTCGGTCCAGACGCCGAAGCGCGGTCGTAGGAACTCGCTGCGGAAGAGGCTGCTGGGGTGGTTGGTGTCGAGGTCTCCGCCGAGCACGAGATCCCGGGTGGCGCCGTCGGGAAGGCCAGCTTGCAGGCCGATTCCACCGTGGATCGAGGGCCGCCAGCGACCCGCCCGGTGCACGTCGACCAGGTGCAGCCGGACTGCGGGCCACAGGGCGAAGCGGGGTCCGCCCGGCACCGCGGCGAGGTCCGTGCGCAGCTCGAAGAGCACGGGTGCGCGACCGATGGCGACGCCGCCGCCCAGGCCCGGTCCCACGCCTCCGTCGGCGCCGATCAGCAGGGTGGCGTGGCCGTCGACCCATACGTGGTCCCCGTGGGGGCCGAGCGCCACCTCGTCTGCGACCTCGGCCGCGACGTCCGGGGTCTTGGGAGGGACCGGGGCTTCCTCCTGCGCGCCCGCGACCAGCGCCCACAGCAGGGCGATCACGGCGCGACCGGGGAGAGCGTGAACGACAGGATCATCGGTGCCCCGCTCCCTTCGGTACGGTGGCGGCTGCGGAAGGTGCCGGTGAGTCGGCCCTGGGCGAGCGTGGCCTCGTACCGTCCTGCGTCGGGGGCGTCGATGGCGTCCACCAGCACGATCTGCGCCGTGTCCGCGTTCCAGGTGCCGCGGACCGGCGTCACGACGGGATTTCCGTCGTAGCGCACGGTCACCTTGCCCGTCAGGGCATCGGAAGGACCGGAGAGCGTGAGGGCCATGTCATTGCCGCCGAACACGCCGGACCACGCGGTGGGCAGGCTGGTCGGTGCCGTGTCGGGGGCGGGAACGCGGACCGCGGGGTCGGTCGCCGGGGGGCCCGCAGGGGCCTCGGTGGCCAGCGCTTCGGACGGAACCTGCAGATCGGACGTTGCAGCGACGGGATCCGCGGTCTCGGTGCTCGGCTTCAGGGCTTCGGACAGCTCGGGCGGGGGCTGGGGCGGGGGCTCCGACTGGGGCCACAGGCGCCAGGCCAACATGGCGATCAGCACAGCCAGGACGATGGCGGCGAGCACAGGCAGCCAGATCCGCAGGGCGCCCGGCCGAGCATCGTCCGGGTCGGGCGGGTGGGTCGTCGCCGCGGCTGGAGGGACGCTGGCCGCCGGCGCGCCGATGGGCGTGTCCATGCCCACGGTGGTCACGCCCGGGCTCAGCTCGGCGGTCGAGGCGTCGGTCCGACCGGCCTGCGCCGATCGGGGTTCCGGGAAGGCGCTCGGGTCGAGGTCACTGCGCAGCTGCACGTCGGCCGGGGCGAGGTCCCGCAGGCGGGCTGCCAGCTCGGCGGCGGACTGCGGTCGGTCCTCGGGCTCGGCCTGGGTGCCCCAGCGCAGGATCTCGACCAGGGAGGGAGGCAGCCCCTGCCAGCGGGCACCATCATCCGCCTCGGCGAACAGGTCGATCGGGTTCTTGCCCGTCAGCATCCAGAACAGCGAGCACGACGTCGCGTACAGGTCCGCAGACGGCCCCACCCGCTTGGCATCCATCCGCTGCTCCGGCGGCATGAACGCGAACGAACCCATCGCGACCCCGGTCCGGGTCCTGCGGTCGCCAGCCTCGATGAGCGCGATGCCGAAGTCGGCGACCACCGCTCGCCCGTCCTTGTCGAGCAACATGTTCTGCGGCTTGATGTCCCGGTGGATGATGCCCTGGCCGTGGGCCACGGCGAGTGCGGACAGCACCTCCAGGGTGATGGTGATCGCGCGGTCGGCGGAGATCCCGCCCTCCCGCCGCACCATGTCCGCTACCGAGCCACCCTCCAGCAGCTCCATGACGATGAAGGGGCGGCCCTGCTCCATCCCGATGTCGAGTACCCGCAGCACGTGCGGATGGTTGAGCCGGGCCAGGATCTGCGCCTCGGCCCGCAGGCGGCGTCGAAGGGTCTGCCGGGTCGCGGCGCGCTCGGAGAGGATCTTGACCGCGCGCACGACCCCCAGCTCGAGGTCCTGGGCGCGCCAGACGTCCGCCGCCCCTCCTGAACCGATCTGGTCCAGGAGGACGTAGCGTCCGGCGAGCGTCGTGGGGGTCATCAGTCAGCGATCCCAGCCTTACAAGGCTGCTAATCGAGGATGACGTCCTTCACCCGGATGCGCAGGGCGCGGCGTCGCTTCTCGATGAACCACGGGTCGAACCCGCCCTTCTTGAGCTCCTTGCGGAGGCGGTGGGTCAGGACGTGCAGAGCGTTGGCGTCGGACGTGCCCTTGCGGCCCCAGATGCCGACGCTGACATCCGCATCGGAGCACCAGCCCCGCTCCACCCGCGGCTTGCCGGCCTTGCGGTCTTCGAGCCACTGCTTGCCCAGCACCCAGAGCAGGATTGCGCGGTTCTCGGCATCCACCCGGTGAGACAGGTCAGCCCGTTCATCGGTGATCACGGCCTCCGGACCGCTGACGCCGTCCAGGGTGACCTTGAGCAGGTAGGGGTACCGGGAGGGCTCGGCCTCGATGGTGGCCGTGTAGGTGGGGGCGAGCGCCAGCAGCTTGAGCACGCGTCCGGAGACCGCGAACGTCGCGCCGACCTTGAGCTCGCGCTCCTCGCCCTCGTCCTCGCCCAGGTACACCTCGCCGTCCGGGTAGAGCAGCAGCGTGGCGGCACCCGGGGGCGCACCCTCGATGTGCAGATCGTCCTTGTCGCCGCCGCCGATGCGGAAGCGGTCCCCGCGGACGGGGAAGCGGACTCCCGACGTCTGGTCCTCGACCAGCACGGCCTGCGGAGGACCTGCGGGCAGGCCATCGCCGCTGATCTGCAGCTCCATGTCCGGGCCGAGGCGCACGTTGTCGCCCCGGTGGACCTGGGTCGCGCCCTGGATGCGCTGATCGTTCACGAACGTGCCGTTGCGGCTGCCCAGATCCTTGAGCCAGACCACGCCACCCTCGAGCCACGCCGAGGCGTGGTTCGACGACACGGTCTGCTCGGGAATCACGAGGTCGTTCTCGGGACCTCGACCGATGTAGAGCGGCTGCTCTCCGAGCGGAATGGCGTGCAGGATCACGCCGTCTCGGACCACCTGGAGCTCCATGGGCCTCCTCGTCGCGTCAGCTTACGCGCGTAACGCGGTGAAAGTCTAGCGCGTCGGGACGCGCACGAGGCTCACAGACACGAGGTCCGAACTTCCTGCGGTGGTCACCTGACCGCGGAGCCGATCGTTGCTGGCTTGCAGACGCCAGGATCCGCGTGCGACATCGGGTCCGGCGACCTCGAGGTCCAGCGTCTTCGTCCCGGCGTCGTAGGTGCCTCGGACCGCGCCAGACTCGCCTTGCAGGGTCAGCGTGCCGACCAGCGCGTCCGTGGGACCGTCCAGCGCGATCCGCACCACCTGGCCCTCGAGCGCGCCTCGCCAGGGGCCGTGGATGGGCAGGTGTGCGACCGGAGCAGAAGTGGAGCTCCTTGCGGGATCGGGGGTTGGGGCCGGGTCGTTCGTGCCGTCGGGGCTCGTGGTGACGGGGGTCGTGGAGGTCGCGGGATCGGTCGTGCCCGCGTTGTCGGCGTTCTGCGCGTTGTCGGCGTTCTGCGCGTTGTCGGCGTTCTGCGCGTTGTCGGCGTTCTGCGCGTTCGCCGCGTCTTCCTCGGTCTCCGCGTCGTCGCGACCGGTCGTGGTCGCTTCGCTCGTGGTCGCGTCGCTCGTGCCCGCGTCGCTCGTGCCCGCGTCGCTCGTGCCCGCGTCGCTCGTGGTCGCGTCGCTGGTGGTCGCTTCGCTCGTGGTCGTGCCCGCGTCGCTCGTGGTCGGGTCGCTCGTGGTGCGCGTCCCGACCAGCGCGGCCCCGGGAACCAGGAGTGCAACCGCGACCATCAGCGACGCGAGGGTCAGGCCGCCGCCGATCCAGAGCGGCCAGGGCACCGAGCGCTGGGGAGGCGGGGCGATGATCGGCTCGGGAACGACGGTCTCGTCGCCGAGGGCGGGGAGGGTGCCGCCCTCGGCGGACTCCGGGGGGCCGACCACGACGGGCACGGTCGGGAGCTGGTCGCGGACGGCGCGGAGCTCGTGGGCGAGGTCGGCGGCGGTCGCGGGGCGGTCTTCGGGCTTGTGGGCGCAGGCACGCTGCAGCACCGGGCGGAGGGGCTCGGGCACGTCGTCCCAGCGCGGCGACGTCGGTCGCGCGAGGAACAGGTCGACCGGGGTCGCCGCGGTGACGAGGTTGTAGAGCGTCGCCCCCACTGCGTAGAGATCGGCGGGTGGCCCGACCCGGTGGGCGTCCAGCCGCTGCTCCGGGGCCATGGTCGAGATCGAGCCCATGCCCACCGAGGTCCGGGTCAGGGTGTGGTCCCGGTCGTCCATGCGGGCGATGCCCCAGTCGCCCAGCAGGGGCCTGTCGTCGGCGTCCAGGAGGATGTTCTGCGGCTTGATGTCCCGGTGCACGATGCCCTCGTCGTGGGCCGCGCCGACCGCGTCGAGGATCTCCAGGATGAGGTCGACCGCCTGCTGGGCGCCCATCGGGCCGTCCCGCTCGATGCGGTCGGACACGGCCCCGCCGTGGGCGAGCTCCATGACGACGTAGTGCCAGTCGGCATCCTGGCCGATGTCGTAGACCGGGAGCACGCCCGCGTGACCGATCCGGGCCATGATCCGCGCCTCGTCGGAGAGCCGCTGCAGGGCGATCGCCTCGGACGAACCTCCCATCTTGTGGCGCAGCTTGAGGGCCCGATCCACGCCCAGGGCGTGGTCGTGGCAGCGGTACACGCTCGCCATGCCGCCCACACCGCTCGTGCCGCTGCCCAC